>JADZDM010000003.1 GCA_020851035.1 Gemmatimonadaceae bacterium
ACCCTCACGGGGCCAAGCGGCCGAAGGCGAGCATCATGACTGGGGCGAAGTCGTAACAAGGTAGCCGTAGGGGAACCTGCGGCTGGATCACCTCCTTAACGGAGTCCACGAGTAGACCCGCCGGGCAACCGGCCGGGCTGAAAGTGACTCAGTAGTCGCATCACCACGCGCCCTCTCTCAATTGCCAGTATATACACCTCGCCCCCGGCGCTCTCTCGAGTGCCGGGGGCGTCGTGCGTCATGGCCCTGCTGGATCCGCGTCCACTGCGCGACGGCAGGACGCGGACCTGCGGACCTGCGGAACTGTGGAACGCTGGAATTGTGGAACTATGGAACGGCAGAACGGCAGAACGCAAAACTGCAGAACGCAAAACTGAAGAACGCAAAATTGCCGAACGCAAGACTGCTGCACACGTGACTGCTGCACGCGAGACTGCTGAACGCAAGACTGCTGTACGCAAGACCGCTGAACGCCAGAGAGCTGCAAACGAGACTGCTGCACGCAAGACTACTGAAGGCAAGAACGCTGCACGCGAGACTGCTGCACGCGAGACGGAGGACTGCAGGGCGGTGGGAGCACCGGATGGCGAATACGCGGCGCGGAGGGTTGGGGCAGGGAAGAACCGGCCCCGCACGCGGGGCGCGATGCGGGACGGCGTGCGGCACCCCGTCGTGCGAACGGGAGGCGCAGCGGCGGGCTGCCGGTCACGGCGCTGCCGCGCGACGCGCCGTGCGGGCTCGGCCGTCGCTCGGCCCGTCTCGACGGGTTCCGTGCATTGTGCACCGAATCCACGCGGGGCTGACCGCGCGGTGAGGATCGGCAGGGATGGTGCCGGTCGACGTGGCATGCAAGGCACGACGCATGCCTTGCAGGGGGACATCGCACGACGGGCGCAGGAGTGTCCTGCGCCAGAGTTCCCTTTGTTCGCAGGAGTTCCCACATGACACGTACGTCACTTCTTCGTTCGGCCCTCGCGCTGGTCACAGCCGTGGTGCTGCCGATGTCGGTTGCGACGGCCCAGACCGACAGCGCGGCAGCCCGCAGCCGCGCCGGCATGTATGACGCCACACAGCACGTCGCCTTCACCGGCGTGACCGTCGTCCGCGTGGACACGGTCAAGGCCGCCTCGGGCACCGGCTCGTCGCTCAGCGCGGTGTTCGCCGCCGGCAACGACTCGCTCACCGCCTGGCTCGCACCGGCCGAGTTCCTCACCGCCAACTCGGTGACCCTCGCTGCCGGTGACGTGATCGACATCAGCGGCTCGAAGGTGATGATGGAGGGCAAGCCGGCGCTGATCGCCAGTGAGATCAAGAAGGGCGAGGCGAAGGTCGTCCTGCGCGACAAGGCGACCGGTGCCCCGGCGTGGCCACAGGGCACGGCACGGCCGTAGGTCGTCGACGAAACACAGGCCAGCGTACACGGGCCAGCGTAGGCGGGCCAGCGGCGGTCCGGGGAGTTGCGGGAGGCCGGACGGGGCGACGCAGCTCCGGTCGGTGACCTCCGCGCCCGGCCGCCGCACGCGTTGCGCAACGGGCCGATCGGGAATAGGTTGTGAGGTTCTTGGGGCCTGTAGCTCAGGTGGTTAGAGCGCACGCCTGATAAGCGTGAGGTCCGAGGTTCAACTCCTCGCAGGCCCACTCCCGGGACAGTCTGAAGGCGCCGCAGCGGAACTCGCTGTGGCGCCTTCGTGCGTCGGGCCGGTCCAGCCCGTGCCGCCCTATGCGCACCCGGTCCCGGTGCGCCCGCTCACCGCTGCGACGCGATCCAGCCGTCCACCTGCTGCGCCAGCACCGACATCGGCAACATGCCACAGCCCAGCACCCGGTCGTGGAACGCACGCAGGTCGAACCGCTCACCAAGCTGCGCCCGTGCCCGTTCGCGCAGCCGGACGAATCCGTTGCTGCCAATCCTGTGCGCCAGCGCCTGGCCGGGGATGTCGGTGCTGTAGCGCAGCGACTCGCTGGCGATCTGCGTGTCGGACTCGAGCACATGCGCCCGCATGTGGGCCACGATCGACGCGTAGTCGCCCCACCTCTCGCCATACGCGGTGTAGGAGCGCTTCCGGAACGCCGGAAGCTCGGGGTTCTCGCGCACCAGGTTCACCTGGAAGAGAGCTCGTGCGCGATCAGCGGCGCCGCGGTGAGCAGGCTGTGCTCGGCCCGCTTGGTGCCGTTGCAGAAGTAGTGCCCCATCGAGTCGGCGCGCGTCGGCTCCTGGTCGTATACGAACGTCATCGCGGGCTCCGGTTCCGGCGCGAGGCGGCGCACGTCGCCTCGGGCGCGTGGTCGCGTCGCGAAGGCCTTGTCGGGCAGCGGGTCCAGCCGGTTCGGGTGGATCATCAGGCGCTCGCCGAACTGCTCGGGCGTGGTCGCGAAGAGGTGCGGATCCTTCGCCAGCTGGGCGTGAAACTCCGCCCTGCTGCCGCGAAAGCCGAGTCGTAGCGGATCGCGGCCATCCCACGCTCGATGCGCGCCACCTCGCGGAGGCCGATGGCGTGCACGCGGGCGGGATCGGTGTCGAGCGTCGTATGCCACCGTGTCAGCCAGCGGTAGCCGGCGGTGGGTGGCCGCCGGGCACGTTGCAAGCCGGGGTGGGGCTGGTCGATCAGGGCTTGACACCAAGTGTAACAGGATACATGGTACACCTATGCTTCCCTTCCCGATCCTGATCCAGCCCGGCGAGTCGCCCGTCAGGCAGGTCGTCTTCGCCGCCACGAAGGCCATCCTCGCCGGTGTCATGCGGCCCGGTGACCCATTCCCCTCCGTCCGCGAGCTGAGCGAGGCGCTCAAGCTCCATCCCAACACGGTCCAGAAGGTGATCGCGGAGTTGGTGCGTGATGGCTTCCTGGCGGTCAAGCCTGGCGTGGGGACGGTGGTGACCGCTGGCCCACGGGCGCCTGACGAAGACCGGAGGCGCGCCCTGCACGCGAGCGTCGAGCAGCTGGTCGTCGAGGCGCGACGCCTTGGCATGCAGTGCGATGCGCTGGTGACGGACGTCGAGACGACGTGGACGGCGGTGTTCGGCACGCCTCGGTTGACGGGGACGGACGGCGGTGACGTGACCGGGCCAAACCGCCGCAGCGGGAGGGCGCGATGACGACCGTCACGGTGGAGGGCGCGTCGTACCGTTACGGGCGCGACACTCGTGACGCGCTGCACGACGTGTCCCTCGAAGCGCCGTCGGGTGCGATCCTCGGGCTCCTTGGCACGAACGGCGCGGGGAAGACGACCCTGCTGCAGTGTTGTGCCGGGCTGCGCGAACCGCTGTCGGGGCGTGTGCTCATTGATGGTGCGAGCACTGCCCGGCGCGCATTGATCGTCAGCGGTGTGGTCGGCTACGTGGCCGAGTCGGTGCGCCTGCCGAAGGACATGACGCTGCAGGCGCTGGAGCGGTGGGTTGCGCCACTGCACCGGCGCTGGGATGCGGCGCTTGCGACATCGCTCCGTGAGCGGTTCGCGCTGGACGCCGGGCGCAGTCTCACGACGCTGTCCCGGGGGGAGTACATGAAGGCCGCGCTGCTGTGTGTGCTGGCGGCACAGCCGCGTGTCCTGATCATGGACGAGCCCCTCGCGGGCATCGATGTGGTGACGAAGGATGAGATCCTGCGCGTCCTGCTGTCGATCGCGTCGTCATCCGGCACGACGATGCTGCTGGCGTCACATGACATCGCCGAGGTGGAGTCGGTGCTGAGCCACGTGGTGATCATGACGGCGGGGCGTGTGCGCGTGGCGGGATCGATGGAGTCGGTGCGGGAGCGGTATCGCCGGGTGACGATGGTGGGTGGTGATGCCCTGCTGGATGCGTTCGCTGGTGAGCAACGCTGGCTGGAGACGCAGCGTGCGGGTCGCGTGCTGAGCATCGTGGCTGACGGCGCACGGACCCCGCTGGATGCCGGGATGCTGCAGCGGCGCTTTGCCGGCGCCGACTCGATCACGGTCGAGGACCTGTCATTGCGGGACTTGTACTCGTCGGTGGTACGGGGCACGCGGCGTGACGCGACACAGTCGGAGGCTGCATGACATGGATGCACCAGGTGTGGCATGTACACCGGCGTGACCTGCGCCGGACGTGGTTCTTGCTGGCGTTGTACGCCGCGGTGCTGTGCCTGGCGGTGGCGCGCGCCCTGGAGTGGCCGCCGGCGATGCACACTGCGTTGTCACCGGTGGGATTGATCGCCACGGTTCTCGCGGTGCTTGCGACGGTGCGCGCCGTGCACGCAGACGATACGACCCGGGCCGACGCCTTCTGGGCGGTCGTGCCGTTGCAGTCATCCGCCGTGGCGGCGTCAAAGCTGCTCTACGTCCTGTCAGTCGTCGCCGCCTACGGCGCGGCGACACTCGTGATTCGCGCGGCGTGGCAGCTCGGGCCGATCGGCTGGGATGGCGCGCACGCGATGTATCCGGTGTTGACGCTGACGCTGCTCGGGATGGCGCTCGCGGCATCGGTGTTCGGGACGATGACGAGCATCGGTGCCGTTGTCTCCGGCACGCTGGGGTTTGCCTTTGCCGGCCGCGCCATCTACGATCTCCCGCAGAAGAGCATGGCTCCGTCCCTCTGGTGGTCTGCGGTGACGCTGCTGGTAGTGGGATGTACGGCCTTCCTCGTGCGGCGATATCACACGCGCGAGACGACGGTGCTGACACGCGGTGCGGCGCTGGGCACCGGAGCACTTGCGATGCTCTTTCCCGTCTTCGGCTTGCGCTCGATGCCCGGGGAAGGCATGGTCGAGTATGACCCGACACACACCCTCGATTCCGTCTCGCTGACGCTTCCGCTCACGACACCGCCCGTGTGCGAGGGAGGGCGGCTCGCTGTGCCCGTGTCACTGAAGGGGCCGCCCGTCGGCCTGCGCGTGGGGCTGCGTCGTCCGACGCTCGACGTCGCGCTCGATGATGGCTCGACGCTGAAGCTCTCGTTGTCGACGTCGAGTTTCGTGCCACTGCCGGATGGTTACGGGCCGTTGCTCCTGACCGATCGCCAGCGCAGTCAGCTTCGCGTCGTGGGCCTGGGTCCTGACACCGGCGCAGTCACGTTTCCCCTCGAATTCGCGGTGACCCCTGCGGATTCCGGGCGCGTGTGCGGACATCTCGAGCGTCTCGCGATCCGGGCGTGGGTCGTCACGGAAACCGGTGTCGAGGTGATGCGTGTACCGCTGCGCAACGCGGCAGGGGCTGCGGCTCCACGGAATCGCGTCCGCATCATCTCGCAGGCGATCAGGGATTCGAGCGTGACCATCAGGGCACGACTGTCGGGAGTGACCGATGACTTCACACGTTCCCCCGAGCTCGGCTTCAACGCGTATGCGCTGCTGAACACGGCGCGCGGGGAGGTGGTGCCGTTGACTCATTCACGCGAGACGGATCCGACGTGGACATCCGGCCTGCCGGGTGGAATGCGGCACTCGGGCATCACACTCGACTTCGGGCTGCAGGATCCGCAGCATCCGCGTCTGGGCGGGCTCGAATCGTGGCGCGACGGCTCCGTGCTGCTGGTCACGGCCCCCCGGCTTGCAGGCCGTGGATGGCGAAGCAGTCCCAGCGTCGCGGTGCCGCACGCGCCCAACCGAAGCGCCAAGTCGGAGGGCCGCCGTGAGTGAGCAGTCGGAGCCAACCGGACTCTGGGAGCCAACCGGACTCTGAGTCGCGAGCGGCAAGTGAAGTGGCACCGGCTCCAGCTCCAGCTCCAGCTGCTGGCGGGAGGGGCGCGGTCGGCAGCTGAGGTGAAAAGGATGACAAGGACTCAGAGTCCTTTGGACCAGAAGGATGACAAGGGCTCAGAGTCCTTTGGACCAGAAGGATGACAATGACTCAGAGTCCTTTGCACCAAAAGGATGACAAGGACTCAGAGTCATTTCTCCCCAAGACCACGACGGACCTCACGATTCCTCGATGGAGCTCCGCCCACCCGTAACGGAGTTGGCAACAACGGCGCCCATCGCAGTCTTGCTGAGTTCGTCGTACGCGGTGCGCCGGCGCCCCTGATTCAGTATCTGTTCGGTTCATTGCACCCTGCTGTCAGGCACTCCTGTCGCCTGATCAACGTGAGGTCCGAGGTTCAACTCCTCGCAGGCCCACTCCCGGGAGGCTGTCACGAGGGCGGTGCAACGGTTCCGTTGCACCGCCCTCGTCGCGTTCGCGGACGCGCGGTGCAGCCGGCACGCCCTCGCGCATGGCACGCCCCCCCGCATGGCACGGCCAC
The DNA here is from genome assembly GCA_020851035.1 of Gemmatimonadaceae bacterium. Classification (NCBI taxonomy): domain Bacteria; kingdom Pseudomonadati; phylum Gemmatimonadota; class Gemmatimonadia; order Gemmatimonadales; family Gemmatimonadaceae; species Gemmatimonadaceae bacterium. The sequence goes on from JADZDM010000003.1 coordinate 6,200, forward strand.
CGCCGCGCGCGTCGCTATCTTCGCGCCATGCCCTCACCCATGCGCTCGATCACGCTGCTCGCCGCGACCGCCCTCACCGCCGCCTGCCAGCCGATGGAGGCGCCCGCCAGGCCGGCGTCGGACGCACCGCCAGCAACCGCGCCCGCCCGACTCCCCTCGCGACCGGCCCGCGTCGCCACCGCGGACTCGGCCATGGTGGTCTCCGCCTCCCCCTACGCCACCGAGGCCGGCCTCGCAGTGCTCCGCGACGGCGGCAACGCCATCGATGCAGCCGTCACCGTCGCGATGACCCTTGCCGTCACCTACCCCGCTGCCGGCAACATCGGTGGCGGCGGGTTCCTGCTCGCGCGCATCGACGGTCGCAACGTCGCACTCGACTTCCGCGAGACGGCCCCGCGCGCTGCCACGCGCGACATGTACCTCGACGCGGCCGGATACGTGACCGACCGCAGCGTGACCGGGGCGCTCGCCGCCGGTGTGCCAGGGTCAGTCGCCGGCCTCTACGAGGCGCATCGGAAGTATGGCCGCCGCCCGTGGGCCGAACTCGTCGCCCCCGCGATCGCCCTGGCCGCGAACGGCTTCGCGATCGATTCCGCATTCAGCGATGACGACGAGAGCGGCGCGCACCGCCTCGCGCTGGACTCGGCCAGTGCCGCACTCTTCCTGCGCGACGGGAAGTTCCGCCGGCTCGGCGAGACCTGGCGCGCGCCCGGCCTCGCCCGGGTGCTGCAGCGCATCGCCGATCGCGGTCGGGACGGATTCTACAAGGGTGAGACGGCGGCGCTGATCACCACCGCGATGCGGCGCAGCGGCGGCATCATCTCGCTCGCCGACCTGCTCACCTACCAGCCGGTGTGGCGCGAGCCGGTCACGTTCACCTATCGAGGCCACCAGGTCATCTCCATGCCGCCGGTGTCGTCCGGCGGACTCACGCTCGCGCTCATCCTGGGAATCCTCGAGGGCCGGGACGTCGCCGCGCTCGGCTGGCGCACGCCCGAAGCCATCCACCTCCTGGCCGAGGCCGAGCGTCGTGCCTTTGCGCGCCGCAACATGCTGCTCGGTGACCCGGCGTTCATGCGGATCCAGGAGGAGTCGTTCCTGTCCGCCGACACGGCGGCCGCGTTGCGCGCGGAGATCGGCAGCGTGTCGTCCGGTGGCGGTGCTGCGGCGGCCCCGCGCGAGCCCCGGCACACCACGCACCTCTCGGTGGTGGACGCGGCAGGCAACGCGGTGGCCATCACCACCACGCTCAACGAGAGCTATGGCGCCGCCTTCACGGTGCCGGGTGGCGAGTTCCTGCTGAACGACGAGATGGACGACTTCACCGCCAAGGTGGGGGCGGTGAATGCGATGGGACTGGTGCAGGGCAGCGCCAATGCGATCGCGCCTGGCAAGCGGATGCTCTCCAGCATGACGCCGACCATCATGCTCGACAGCGCGAACCGCGTCGAGCTGGTGACGGGCGCCGCCGGGGGCGCCTACATCATCACGGCAGTCGCGCACCAGATCGTGAGCCTGGTGGACCACCACCGTACCCTCGGCGAGGCGATGGCGGCCCCGCAGTTCCATCACCAGGACATCCCCGATTCGCTGGTGGTGGAAGCCACCGCATGGGCCGACAGCGCCACCGCATTCATGCGTCCGCTCGGCCATGGCGTGAAGCTGTCGCCGTGGGGGTTCCTCGCGAATGTGCAGAGCATCCATCGCGAAGGCGGGCGGTGGAGCGGCGTGACCGAACCGCGCGGACGGGGCCTGGCGCGGGGGTATTGAATCGCTGCAATTCGGTGACGGAAATTCGGTGACAGTGCACGGACAGAAATCCGGTGACAGTGCACGAATTCCCCCAAGATCCGGTGACAAAATCCGGTGACAGTGCACCAATTCCCAGAGAAATCCGGTGACAGTGCACGAAATCCCCCAGGGAATTCGTGCACTGTCACCGGATCTCCCCTGTCACCGGATTTCCCCTCGAACGTGGCGGGGACGGGAATTGGTGCACTGTCACCGGATTCCCGGGGAATTCGTGCACTGTCACCGGGTTCCCGGGAATTCGTGCACTGTCACCGGATTCCCTGTCTGTCACCGGATTTCCCGCCACCGGAGTTCCCTCGAACGTGGCGGGGACGGGGGGCGGCTGGCATATTCGCCGGATGTCGACCATCCCGCGCCGCGCTGCCATCGCGACCGCGTTCGCCCTCGGCGCCGCGTCGCTCGACGCCCAGCCCGCGCCGCGCAGCTTCGCGGCCGCCTGGGCGCCGGTTCGGGCGTTCTTCCACGCCACGCTCGCCGCCGAGGGCATGGTCGGTGGGTCGATGGCCTTCTTCCCCGGTGACACGGTGCTCGCGCGCGAGCACTTCGGGTTCGCGGACCTCGCCACGCAGCGGAGGGTGGACGACCGCACGATCTTCCACTGGGGGTCGGTCACGAAGACGCTGACGGCAGTGGCCATCATGCAGCAACGTGACCGCGGTCGCCTCACGCTCGACGACGCGATCCTGCGGACGGTGCCGGAGCTGCGGGCGGTGCACAACGCGTTCGGGCCGATGGACGCGATCACGATCCGGCAGCTGCTGTCACATTCCGCCGGCTTCCGGAACGGCACCTGGCCGTGGGGCAACGGTAAGCCGTGGGAGCCGTTCGAGCCAACCGAATGGTCGCAGCTGGTGGCGATGATGCCGTACACCGAGGTGCTGTTCGCGCCGGGCACGCAGTACGGATACTCGAATCCCGGATACGTCTACCTCGGGCGCGCCCTCGAACACCACGCGGGCGAGGCGTACGAGACGTACGTGGAGAAGAACCTCTTCCGCCCGCTCGGCATGGCGTCGAGCTACTTCGACCGCACGCCGTACCACCTGCTGCCGCACCGGTCGAACAACTACCTCACCGTCGCGGGCACCCCGGTGGCGCAGGGGCTGGACTTCGACACCGGCATCACCGTGGCCAACGGCGGCCTGAATGCGCCGGTGGGCGACATCGTGCGCTACCTGCAGTTCCTCGCGGACGCGCCGGGGCTGTCGGCGGATGCACGTGGCGTGCTGGCGCGGACCTCGCTGGAGGAGATGTGGCGCGGTGTGGTGCCGCAGCGTGCGGGGAGCCGTGACTCGCTCGGTCTGGGCTTCTTTCTCGAGGAGCGGAACGGGCTGCGGCTGGTGGGCCACACGGGCAGCCAGGCGGGATTTCGCGCCTTCTTCTACATCGACCCCACCAGCAGGGCGGGCGTGGTGGCGGTGTTCAACACCGCACCAGGCGGCGACGCCGGCGTGCCACCCGGGTCCCCCGGCGCGACGCCGCACATCGACGTGATCATCGGTGGCCTGGTGGACCGGGTGACGAAACAGGTCTTCCCGCTGTACCGGCGCTGACGGACGGCACCGGCGCCGTGCCGGCCGGAGGCCGCGGTGCCGCTCAGCGATTGATGGTGGACTGCGCCGCGTCCGAGTAGCGCGCCCCCTGCACGGCGATCGCGTCCGCGGCCGCGGTGATACGGCGCACGTCGTCCGGCGTGAGTGCCAGCGTGGCGCCGCCGAGGTTCTCGTCCAGGCGCGTGAGCCGGCGCGTGCCGGGAATCGGCGCGATCCACGGCTTCTGCGCGAGCAGCCAGGCCAGTGCGACCTGCGCCGGCGTGGCATGGAGTCCGGCGGCGATGCTGGCGAGCAGGTCCACCACCGCCTGGTTCGCGGCGCGGTTCTCGGGTGTGAACCGCGGCACCGTCATGCGGAAGTCGGTGCTGTCGAACGTGGTGCTGGCATCGATGGCACCGGTGAGGAACCCGCGGCCGAGCGGGCTGAATGGCACGAAGCCGATCCCGAGTTCCTCGAGCAGCGGGAGGATCTCCGCCTCCGGCTCGCGCCACCAGAGCGAGTACTCACTCTGCAGCGCCGTCACCGGTTGCACCGCGTGCGCGCGACGGATCACGCCGACGCCCGCCTCCGACAGGCCGAAGTGCTTCACCTTCCCCTCGGCGATCAGGTCGCGGACCGTGCCGGCGACATCCTCGATCGGCACGGCGGGGTCCACGCGGTGCTGGTAGAGCAGGTCGATCGTGTCCACGCGCAGCCGCTGCAGCGAGGCCTCGGTGGTCTGGCGGATGTAGTCCGGCCGGCTGCAGAGTCCCGCCGAATTGCCGTCGTCATCGTAGCGGAAGCCGAACTTGGTGGCGATCACGACCTGGTCGCGCACCGGCGCCAGCGCCTCACCGACGAGGTCCTCGTTCGTGAACGGCCCATAGACCTGCGCGGTGTCGAAGAACGTGACGCCCCGGTCCACCGCGGCCCGGAGCAGGGCGATCATCTCGCCGCGGTCCGACGCAGGGCCGTACCCGAAGCTCATGCCCATGCACCCGAGCCCAAGGGCGGAAACCTGCAGGGAACTCGTGCCGAGGGTGCGCTGCTGCATGGGGATTGCTCCGTCGTGGCTGTGGATGGCGTTCCGCCTCGCGGGTCGCGCGTGGCGGGGAGGTGGCAGGTGAACCGGGCGACCGTCAATCGGCCGCGGCCAGCACCTCCAGCAACCGCGCCCGCCCGATGTTCTGCCCGCACGAGATGGCGACGCGCGTCGCGCCGGCGAACCGGGCATCGGCCGCCGCGTGCTGGAGGAGTCCCGCGAACGCCACGCCGGCCGACCCCTCGACGAGCTGGTGCAGGTCGTCGATGTGGTCGCGGATGGATCGCGCGATCGCCGTCTCGCTCACGAGCAGCCAGTCGTCCACCAGCGCCTGGCAGAGCGGGAAGGTGATGCTGTCGAGGTCCACGCCGCCGGCGGTGCCGTCGGAGAAGGTCGGCAGCGATTCCTGCACGAGCATGCGGCCGGCTGCCACCGAGGCGTGCATGACGCACGAGTTGGCGGGTGACACGCCGACGATGTGCACGCCGGGGTTCGCAGCCTTGAGCGCGGCCGCCACGCCGCTGATCAACCCACCGCCACCAACGCTTACATACACGACGTCGATGCGGCCGAGCTGTCGCAGCAGCTCCGTTCCCACCGTGCCCTGGCCGGCCACCACATCGGGATCGTTGTACGGCGAGAGGTAGTGCCAGCCCTCGGCCCTCGACACGCGCTGCGCCTCCTGTTCGGTGTCGTTGCTGTCGGTGCCGAAGAGCTCGACGCGCACGCCGGAGCGTCGCACCGCATCCAGCTTGGCCGGCGCCACGTTCTCGGGCAGGAACACAACACCGTCGTGACCGGCCGCACGCAGGGCGCTCGACACCGCGATGCCATGGTTCCCCGAACTGGCAGTGGCGATGGTGCGGCCGAGCGGGATGGCCTGCTGCACCGCGTTGGTGGCACCGCGCAGCTTGAATGAGCCGGTGCGCTGCAGGTGCTCGGCCTTCACGAACACGGGGCCGCCCGTGCGCTCCGCGTACTGCGGCCACTCGACCACCGGCGTCTCGATCACGGTGGGCCGGATGCGACGGTCTGCCTGCGCGATGGCGTCGGTGAGGGCGGGATCGACCTGTGGTGTGGTCATGGCTGGCTCGGGAAGGTGCGGCGCTGCGGGTGCCGGCGGCGCGAACGCCGCTCAGTCAGGCCAGCGCGCGGGCGACGGCGGTGGCGATGGCGATGTCCTGCACGGCGACGCCGGTGAGGTCCGCGATGACCAGGTCCCCGTCGTTGCGCCTCCCCGCTGCTCGCGCGGCGATCACGTCGCCCAGCTCGACTGCGGAGGCCGCCGTGCGGGTGCCGGCGGCGATGGCATGATGCAGCTCACCGCGTGTGAGGCACTGGGAGCGACTGTCGACCACGAAGAGGTCCGCGCGACCGCAGAGCGCCGCGCTGAGCTCCTGCTTCGTCTCGGTGTCCGAGCCCATCGCGACGATGAGTGCGCCGGCCCGGACATCGACGGTGTCCAGGTAGGGCGTGCGGCTGGCGGTGGTGGTGACGAGCACCTGCGCGCCGTGTGCGGCCTCGTGCACATCGCGGGTGGTCGTCACGTCGAATCCGGCGTCGGTCATCTCGCGGCGGATGGCCTCGAGCGCCTCGGTATGCCGCCCCCAGATGCTGACGTGTCGGCAGCGCACGACGGGGGCGATGGCCTCGAGCTGCATTCGCGCCTGCACGCCGGTGCCGAAGATTCCGATGCGCTCGACCCGCTGCGGTGCGAGGTGCCTCGCGACGATCGCGCCGGCGACGGCGGTGCGGACGTTGGTGAGGTGGCCGCCGTCGAGCAGCACGGTCTGCAGCATGCCGGTGTGCGCGCTGAAGACGAGCATCACGCCCGAGTATCCCGGCAGGCCGAGCGCCGGGTTTCCGGGGAAGCCGGTGGCGACCTTCACCACGAAGGACGCGCCGTCGGTGAGGTGACCGTACTTGATGTGACAGTCACCCTCGGGGGCGTCGAACAGCAGCTCACCGACAGGGGGAACTGTGGCACGTCCCTGCGAGTACGCGACGAACGCCGCCTCGATGTCGGGGAGGAGGTCCAGCCCCACCAGCGCCTCGCGGATGCTCGCGGCCGGGATCACCCGCGCCGGCGGCGCATCCTGGCTGGTCACAGCGCGAGCACCACGGTCACGAAGTCGCTGGCACCGGCAGCGCCGCTCACCCGCAGGATCACGGGACGCACGGTGCCGTTGGTGAAGGCGATGGTGGCCGTGCCGGCGGCGCCGGCTGCGGTGGCGCGCTGGATCACGACGTTGGTGGTGGCGTGTCGCAGCTCGATGGTGACCGGGAAGCCCACGGCCGACGCAGTGATGCGCACCTGCTGCCCGACGCCGAGTGATGGCAGGATGCGGAGGTCACGTGCCGTGCACGCCGGCGTGAGCGCGGTGCGGAAGTTGACGCCGGTGGTGACATCGGTGGTGGCGCAGGTGAGGCGCGGGTCGGGATCGAGCTCGGTCACCACCGAGTAGCTGCCCGGCGCGAGTGATGGCGCCGTGACGAGGAAGCCCACCGTGCCGGCGCGGACGACGGCCAGCGCGGTGACGGCGGTGTCGGCCGCGGGGAGGGCATACAGCGCCGAGCCGATGTTCATCGGCACCAGGCCCGCCGTGAGCGGCGAGGCGGGCACGAGCCGGAGCGCGTAATAGGCCTGCGCGGTGGTGGTCACCGAGTACTGGTTCGCCGCCTTGAAGCCGTGCAGGTTCTGGCAGGTGGACGCATCGAAGGTGCCGGTGACGGTGGTGCCGAGCGGCACCGCGCGCACGATGCTGCACGCGGGGACGATGACGATCTCCACCGTGTCGCGCAGCGAGTCGGCGCCGAGGCGCTGGGTGGCGGCCTCGATGCTCGCGACGCCGTTGGCGGTGGCGGTGACGACGCCCGCGCTGGTCACCGTTGCGAGCTCGGGGGTGAGCGACCGCCAGGCGACGCCGGCGGCGAGCAGCGCGCCGTTCTGGTCGCGCACGGTGGCGGCCAGCGGCCGGGATCCGGCGGGGGAGAGCGTGTCGAGCGCCGGCGTGACGGCGAGGACGGTGGCGACGCGCGGCCTGACGGTGACGAGCACGCTCGCGCGTGCGAGGCCGTTGCCGATGGTCGCGACGATGGTGACGTCACCGGCGCTGAGCGCGCGCAGGCGTCCGGCGGCGTCCACGGTGGCGATGCTGGTGTTGTTGGACTCCCAGGTCAGCGTGCGGTCGTCGGTGCTGCAGCCGCCGGTGAGTGTCGCGCGGAGGAGGCTGTCGGTGCCGGCGTCGATCGTGAGCGTGGGGGGCGACGGCACCAGCACGCGGCGCGGCTCGACGATCCCGCCGCAGCTCGCGGGATCGGCATCGCTCGAGCAGGCGGCGAGAAGCAGCGGCAGGGCGGCACAGGCCAGCGCTGCCAGCCACCCGCGCCGTGCCGTCATCGCGGGTAGCCCAGGCTGATGCCCACCTTGGCGGCGTAGGTCATGTACGGCGTGAAGTTCAGCACGCCGAGCGACCCGAACTGCTGGCGCACGAGCTGCACGCCGGCGTCGACGTTGGCGATCCGCGACAGCTTCACCGCCAGCCCGCCGCCGAGCCCGATCATGCTGCCGTTGGTGCTGCCTTCCTCCGCGAACTGGAACTCGCCGCGGAGTCGCTGCACGACGACGCGGGCGGAGAGGTACGGGAAGACCTGGCTGGAGCCCGTGGGCGGCACCCAGCGGGGCTCGATGAAGACGCCGGTGATCTTGAGCTTGTCCTGCGCACGGGTGTGCACGGTGTATTGCATGCCGATGCCGATCGACGCAGCACCGAACGTCTCGCTGGCATAGACGCGGTTGAAGCGCTGCTGCAGCTCGACGCCGAATCCGGCGACGCGCTTGCCCGCCGCCTCGGCCGTGGTCACGAGCCCGGAGAGCTGCACCGCGAAGGGTTGCGCCGACTGTGCGCGGGCGATGCCCGGGAGGGTGAGGAGCATCGCCGCCGGCAGGAGGGCCGCGGCGAGCCGGGGGCGTCGGGGGCCGCGCGAGGTGTGGTGCATGCGGTGGTTCAGGGGCGGGAGGGGTGGCGCGCGGTGGTCAGGGGCGGCGGAGTGCGCCGATGGCGAGCGCGGAGCTCGAGACACCGGACTCGCGCTTCTCGACGTCCATCGACACCGACGCCACGCGCGAGACCGGCCGGCCGGCGGCGTCATACTTCGACAGGCGGATCTCGAACGTCACGCGCACGGCATAGGCGGTCGAACTGATCGTGCTTGGCCCGCTGGCGAGCGTGACGCGGTGATCGGCGCCGTCGGCGAGGAACTGCATCAGCTCGAAGTTGCGCACGTTGCGCGCGCGCACCGAGGCGACGAAGCGGTCGACGACGCTGCGGATGTCGTCGCTGCCCGGCAGTTCCGGTCGTGCGGGCTCGCGTGCGGCCGGCGGCGGCGTGGGAATGGCCACCGGTGCGGCAGCGACCGACGGCGGTGGTTCGGCGACCGTGGCGGTGCGGGTTGGCGCCACGCGTGGTGCGACGACCACCGGCTGGGGCGGGGCGAACACGGTGAGCGTCACGCTGCGCTGCCCGAGCCGGCCCGCGTCGGCGATGATCCGCGCGCGGCCCGGATTGACGGCAGTGATGGCCCCCGTGCGACGATCCACGAACAACACGTCGGCGTTGGTGCTCGTGAACTCCACCGGCGCTCGCACCGTGCGACCCGATTCACGGTCACGCACCGCCCACCGGAGCTGCAGCAACTCGCCGGGGCGCAGCGTGTCGCTCACGAGCGGCTGCAACCGGAGCACGGCGTTCGCGGCGGTGGGCTCGTCCGGCGTCGGCGTGGCCGGCGCGTCGCTGGCGAGCGGCGTGGACGGCTGTGCGACCGCAGGCGGGGCAGGTGCCGGCTCCGGCACGACCGTGGCGGCGGCGACCACCGAGTCGCGTGGCGCCGGTGCGGCTGCGGGCACCGTGACCGCCGGCTCGGCCCCACGTGCGTAGGGGCTGGTGGCGGTGTCGGGCGGCAGCGAGTCGGCGAACGCGCTGCCGGCGGACACTGCGACCGCGGCCGGCTCGCCGTCGTCCTCCTTGTCGCCAAGTGACGACGAGAGCAGCAACCCGCCGGCGAGCACGGCCACACCGACGGCCACGCCGGCGATGACGCGGACTGGTGACACCTTCCCCTGGAACAGGTCCGCGCTGAGCCCGGTGTTGCCCGGCAGGATCAGCGGCGCCCGCCCGGTGCTTTCCGGCCACGCCTCGTTCACCCCGGCGCCGCAGTGGGCGCAGGTGAGATCGTCCTCGCTGATCTGCGCCTTGCAGGCGGGGCAGGTGGCGGTGAGCGTCTGGGACATGTCGGGCGGGAGGGCGGGTCGGGACGGGAACGAGCGCACGGCATCGTGCGACCGGCCGCGGCCACGGGACTGCCCGTCAGACACCCACCTGCGCTGATCGTGCCGCAGTGCCCGTGGTGCGGGACGCTCTGCTGTCCCCACGCCCCGAAATATACGGCTTGCGCCGGGCTTCCGCTCCTCGCGCACTGCGGCGCGGGCGGCCGACGCGCCGGTGGTGGCCGCCCGCACCGGCGGGTTGCGGACCGGCGGACGCCGCCATGCTCAGCCGCGGTCGCTACCCGCCCGGATCACGACCAGGAACCGATCCACCTCGGTCCGGAGCGACTCGGCCATGCGCGAGAGCTCATCCGCCGCGCCGAGCATCTGGCCGGCCGCCTCGCCGCTGTCGCGCACGGCGTTGGAGACGGTGCTGATCGCCCGCGTCACGTCGCGCGTGCCGAGGGCCGCCTCGTGGATGCTGCGGTTGATCTCGCCATTCGCGCTGCGCTGTTCCATCACGGCGCCGGTCACCGACCGCGAGAGGTCGTGCATCCGCGTGATGGTGCTGCCGATGCCGTCGATGGCGAGCACCACCTCGCCGGTGGCCCCCTGGATGGCATCGACCTGCCGCTCGATCTCGGCCGTCGCCGCGCCGGCCTTGGTGGCGAGGTTCTTCACCTCCGCCGCGACCACCGCGAATCCGCGGCCCGCCGCGCCGGCGCGTGCCGCCTCGATGTTGGCGTTCAGTGCGAGCAGGCGGGTCTGGCTCGAGATGTCGTTGATCAGCTTCACCACGCGCGAGATCTGGCCCGAGGTGGCGAGCAGGGACGAGACGGTCTCGCTGGTGCGCACCGCCGCCGCGACGGCCTCGCGCGAGAGGTCGCTCGATTCCACGGCCTGCCGCTCGATCTCGCCCGACGTCGCGGTGATCTGCTCGGCGGCGGCGGCGACGGTGTCCATGCCGCGCGACGCCTCCTCGGCGGCGGCCGCGACGGTGGTGCTCTGGCGCGACGTCTCGTCCACGGTGCCGGAGAGGCCCTGCGCCGTGGCACGCGCCTCGGTGGCGGCGGCGGCGACGCTGTGCACGACGACGGAGATGGCCGCCTCGAACTCGTCGGCCAGCCGCAACCGTGCGTTCCGGGCCTCGCGGAGCTTCTGCGTGGCCCCGTGCATCTGCGCGGTGGCGGCATTGATCAGCGTCGCCGCGGTGCGATACGAGCCGAGCAGCCCGCGCACCAGCACGCGCCGGTAGAACTTGCCCTCGGAGGCGTGCTGCAGCGAGGCGCTCGCCTCGCGCACGAAGGCGTCGGAAAGGTCGAGCAGGTGGTTGACGCAGGTGGCCAGCTCGCCGAGCGGGCTGTCGTGCGCGATGCCGAGCACGCGTGGTTCGAGGTTGCCGGCGGCGGCCTCGCGTGCCACCGTGCAGATCGAGGCGATGCCGGTGCGGTACGCATCGAGCTCGGCGCGGAGCGTGGCCACCTCCGCACGCAGCGCGGCGCCACCATCGCCGGGGGCAGCGGGTGCGATCGGGCGACTGCCTGCGCGCGGCGCGCGCACCGTTGGTGGCGCCTTCACAGCGACCAGACCCATTCGTCGTACGTCATCCCGGCCGACCGGAGCGTGTCAGCCAGCATGGCGCACGAGGCCTCGAGGCCGGCGCTGCGGTCGACGTGCCGCTGCTCCTCGGCCAGGAGGGCCGCGTACAACGGGGTGACCCTGGCGACCTTGTCGCGATCCGGCACGCGACGGTTGGAGTGGAAGCCGATGATCGCACCGTCGGGTGCGTGGCTGGGCGTGATGTGTGCGAGCACCCAGTAGTTGTCGCCGTTGCTGGCCATGTTGTTCACGTAGGCGAACACCTCGTGCCCGGCCATCAGGCGTTCCCACAGGAATCGGAAGACGGCACGCGGCATGTCGGGATGGCGCACGATGCTGTGCGGCGCGCCCAGGAGCTCCGATTCCGGGTATCCCGAGACGCGCACGAAGACGCCGTTCGCGTAGGTGATGCGCCCGCGCACGTCGGTCTTGCTGACGATGATCTCGTCATCCCCGAAGACGCGTTCGCGTCCGGAGCGCGTGATGTCCAGTCGTGCCGTCGCCATGATGCGTGTGCCAGCCCGGTCCGGGTGTCTCGCTGCAGGAATCCCTGCTGCTGGTGTCGGCCTGGCGGCGCTGGAGCTGCAGCGCGCCATGGTGAGATCGCGCTCATGTGCGCCTGGCGCGCCGGGCGGAACAAAGCGCGGCGAGAGTCCGGGACGACTGCCCGGGCTGCTCGCCGCGTCTCGACTCGACTCGATGTCACGCGGTCGATGGAGCCGGCCGCGGGTGAGGGGGGAAGTGTCGGTGCCGACGGAATGCCCGGTGCATCGTCGTGGGCCCGTGCGATCCTGGAGTGCGGCGCCAGCACGCGGTCGCCTCCCGGTAGGTCTGCCAGCACCGGGAGAATGCCAGCGGGCGGAAGCGGTGTCGAGTTGCCGCAGGAGCGATTGTTGCCTATGCACTGGGGTGCATCGGCGATGGGATCACGGCGCCTGCCCTGCCGCGTCCGGGACGACCGGAACGAGGAACTCCCAGGCGAACGTGTCACCTGAACTCACCGCCGCACAGGTGCCACCAGCGCGCGCGAGTTCCGCGTCGGCGAGCGCGATCCAGCGCCGTGCCGCGCGACGCAGTGCACGATCCGGCAGGCAGGGGGCGGCGGTGACGCTGCCTGCGACCACGCTGGCGCTGCCGTCGTGCTGCAGGCGCAGCGTGACGCGTCGTGCATCGGGGTGTTGCAGTCCTGTCGCGCGCACGAGCGCGGGCACGAGCCAGGTGAGCGTGGTGAGTGTCGTGGCGGGCACGATGCCGGCGGAGACCTGCCCGTCGATGACGGCGGCGCATGGCAGCACGTCGTGCATGAGCGGGGCGACGCTGGCCCACCAGCGCGCGAGGTCGCGGTGCGCCGGTGGTGCGAACGCGTCTCCGGCACCGAGACCCCGGATGTGACGCGCGGCGGTGGCGAGGTCGTGCATGCCGGCACCCACGCGGTGCAGTGAGCCGGCCAGTGCGGCCGTGCGGGCGTCGGCCGCGCTGGCGGCATCGGCATCCTCCGCGCGATCCGCTGCGGGCCTGACGGCGCCGAGCGTGCTGGCGATGAGGCCGAGCGGGCTGGCGAGATTGCCAAGCTCATGTGCCGTCGCGCCGAACCAGAGGAGCAGCAGCTCCATCCGCTGGCTGGTGCAGGTGCGGCGCAGGTCCGGGACGGCGGGATGGGAGGCCGCGCGTGGTGGGCGACGCGACATGTCAGGCCGCGCCGCGTGGTGCGCAGACTACACTTCCGGGTGACCACTGCACTCGAACCCTCAGGAGCATGACGACCCTCGTATCCCCATGAGCGCGCCGATCCGTGTCCTGCTGGTGGATGACCACCGAATCATGCTCGAAGGCCTTGCCCTGCTGATCGCCGGCAGTGGCGACATGGAAGTCGTGGCGCAGGCCCTCGATGGCGCCACGGCCCTCGCGCAGTTCGAGGCGATCCGTCCCGACGTCTGCATCGCCGACCTGCGCATGCGACCGATGGATGGCGTGGAGCTCACCGAGCAGATCCGGAAGCGGGTGCCGGACGCGAAGGTGATCCTGCTGACGACGTACGACACCGACGACGAGATCTTCCGCGGGTTCCGTGCCGGGATCGCGACCTACCTGCTCAAGGACATCGACAGCGCGGGACTGCTGCAGGCGATCCGGAGCGTGCACGCCGGCCATCGCATCATCGCGCCCGGCATCGCGCTGAAGCTCGCCGAGCACGTGGCGGCCGACGCCCTCACGCCGCGGCAGGAGGAGGTGCTGCAACTGGTGGCGCTCGGGAAGACCAACCTCGAGATCGCTGACACGATCTTCATCAGCGAGGGCACGGTGAAGGCGCATGTGCGGGCGATCCTGCACAAGCTCGGCGCGCGGGACCGGACGCAGGCGATCACGGTGGCGATCCGTCGCGGGCTGGTGCGCACGTAGGGCGTCCCTGCGCGCGGTCGGAGGCGCGGGTGGCGGAGGCCTCACGACGCGATGTCCATCACCACCTCGCCGGCGTGCACGCGGTGCAGGACGTCGAGCAGGCGGTCGGGGGTGATGAGCTTGGACACGAACCCGGCGGCGCCGGCGTCGAGAGCCGCGGTCCGCGCGGCGCTGCCGGGATGCCCGGTGATCACGATCACGCGGGACGGGGCGCCCTGTCGCCGGAGGGCGGCGATCACGTCGAGCGGCTGGTCGGTGCCCGGCAGGCTCAGGTCGAGGAGGACGATGTCCGGTGCCAGTGCCGTGATGGTTGCGACGGCACCGTCGAGCCGGTGATGCGGCGGCAGCCAGGTGATGCGTGGATCGAGGGTGAGCCGGATGCCGAGCGCCTCGGTGAGCAGTTCGTTGTCGTCGAAGCAGAGGACGCTGATGGCTGCCACATCCCGCGGTGCGCCTGTTGGTCCGGTCACGGAGGTCGCAGCTTCAGGAAGACGGGCGCCCTGTCCGGGCCGTTGGTCGCGGGCATCCGGGCGTGGGGGCGCGCCAGGGGAAGGGCGGGGCTGAACGGGAAGTTATGTCGCGATCAGGGCGGCGCCACACTCGACAGGGACGCGTGCACGATGAGTTCTCCTGATTCGCAGGCTGCGACCGACTCGGGCGCCAGCGAGGCCCATGCCGGGGTGACGCACGGAGACGCCGTGCTTTGTGCCGCGCGCCGTGCCGCGCACGACATCGCGAGCCCGCTCGGCGGGCTGCGGAACGTGGTGGAGCTGTTGCGGCGCACCGGCGACGATCCCGTCGCACGGGAGAAGTATCTCGGGATGCTCGATCGCGCCGCGGACCAGATCCAGGCGTCCACGGCCGCGCTGGCGCGTGTGGTGGCCGTCGCGGACGAGGAGCGGGACGCGGCCAGGCGCACCGGTGCCGGCTGACGGAGCGTTCCGCCGGACGATACCGCGGCGCGCATCCCCGTCGCACATTTGCCGGAGAGGCCCCTGGCTCCCCCCTCCGCTGACCACATCGATGTCCTGTCACGTCCGACCCGCGCCGGCCGTGGGCCTCGCGCTGTGTGCCTGCCTCGTGGGCGCGTGCACGCGCCCCGCCCCCGGCACCGCGGGCGCCTCGGCCGACTGGCCGGTCTACGGCGGCAACACCGAGCACACGCACTACTCCACGCTCGGACAGATCACGCCCGCCAACGTCGCGTCGCTGCGCGTGGCGTGGACGTACCGGACGGGGGATGAGTTCAAGGGATCGGAGATGCAGGCCAATCCCATCATCGTCGATGGCGTGATGTACGCGACCACGCCGAAGCTGCATGTCTTCGCGCTGGACGCGGCGACGGGGAAGGAACTCTGGCGCTTCGATCCCAACCACGGTGCGCCGCCCACGTCACGCATCCGCCATCGCGGCGTGGTGGTCACCGGCGACCGCGTGATCTTCAACTATCGCCACCGGCTCTTCGCGCTCGATCGCACGACGGGGCGGCCGATCCGGGGCTTCGGCAACGACAGCGGGTGGGTGGACCTGCGCGAGGGTCTCGGCCGGCCGGCGACGGAGATCTCCGTCAGCGCCAGCACACCCGGCGTGGTGTTCGAGGATCTGCTCATCATCGGCAGCACGGTGCCGGAGCAGCTGCCGAGCGCACCGGGCGATATCCGCGCCTACGAGATCGCGACCGGCCGGCTGCGCTGGAGCTTCCACACGATTCCGCATCCGGGTGAACCCGGCTACGAGACATGGCCGCCCGACGCGTGGAAGGTGGCCGGCGGCGCGAACGCGTGGGCGGGTGTGACGATCGACCCGGCTCGCGGGATGGTCTTCGCCGCCACGGGCTCGGCGTCGTACGACTTCTACGGCGCGAATCGCACCGGCGACAATCTCTACGCCAACAGCGTCATCGCGCTCGATGCGCGCACCGGGCAGCACAAGTGGCACTATCAGGTGCTGCGTCACGACCTCTGGGACCGCGACCTGCCGGCCGCGCCGATGCTGGTGACGGTGCGGCGCGACGGGAAGCCGGTGGATGCCGTCGCGCAGATCACGAAGACAGGCCACGTCTGGCTGTTCGACCGCGCGACGGGCGCGCCGATGTTCCCGGTGGAGGAGAAGCCGATGCCGACGCTGGCGCTCGATGGCGAGCAGCCGGCGTCCACGCAGCGCTTCCCGACACTGCCGGCACCGTTCGCGCGACAGGCCCTCACACGCGACGACCTCACACAGCGCACGCCGGCGGCGCATGCGGCCGCACTGCGCACCTTCGACGAGTACAACCCCACCCACCCGTGGGAAGCGCCGAACGTCACCAAGGGGACCATCATCTTTCCCGGTGTGGACGGCGGTGGTGAATGGGGTGGCCCCGCTTTCGACCCGGTGACGGGACTGCTGTACGTGAACTCGAACGAGATGGCGTGGCTGCTGAAGCTCGTGCCGCGGAGCGACCAGTCGCTGTACGCCGCAACCTGTGCCAGCTGCCACGGCGAGAACCGCCAGGGCAGTGCCGGCGGACCGTCGCTCATCGACGTCGCGCGGCGGCGCACGCCGGCGCAACTGCTGTCGATCATCAGCGAAGGCACCGGGCGCATGCCGGCGTTCGGCGGGGCGATGGACCGGGCCGCGATGACGGAGATCGTCGAGTACCTCACCACCGGCCGGGACATGCGCGCGGTGGCGATGCCCACCGGCCCGCAGTTCCTGAAGTACCGCACGGCGTACTTCGACATCTTCCTCGATCACGAGGGCTATCCGGGGATCAAGCCGCCGTGGGGCACGCTCAACGCGATCGACCTGAACACGGGACGGACCGCCTGGTCGATTCCGTTCGGCGAGTACCCCAAGCTCACCGCGCAGGGCGTGACGGGCACCGGCACCGACAGCTACGGCGGGGCGATCGTGACGCAGAACGGGTTGCTCCTGATCGCGGCCACGACCTACGACAACAAGTTCCGCGCCTTCGACAAGGCGACCGGCCGCCTGCTCTGGGAGACCACGCTGCCGGCGGCCGGGAACGCCACGCCGTCCACCTACATGGTGGATGGCCGGCAGTACATCGTGATCGCCTGCGGGGGCGGGAAGAACGGTGCGCCCAGCGGGGGCACGTACGTGGCCTTCGCCCTCCCGTGACCGGCGAGCCGGACAAGGGCGCTGAATCCTCCGGGCGACTTTCCGGCTCTTCCTGGCAGGGTGCGGACATCGGGCACCCCACTCACCCCAATCCACGGAGCGCTCCCATGTCGAACATCCTGAAGCAGAACGTCGGGTCCATCGATCGCATCGGCCGGCTGGTGCTCGGCGCCGGCCTCCTGTCGCTGACCGTGATCGGACCGCAGACGGCCTGGGGGTACCTCGGCCTGGTGCCGCTCCTCACCGGCGCGATGGGCAGCTGCCCGCTGTACACGTTGTTCGGGTTCTCGAGCTGCCCGGTGAAGCGCGCCTGATGGACGACGCCGCGCTGCTGCAGGCGGCGGCGGGTGGTGATGCCGCCGCCTTTGGCGTGTTCATGCGCACGCACGAGGCGGCGGTCCACCGCTACCTGCTTTCGCTCATCGGGGCGGGTGCCGACGAGGAGGATGCGTTGCAGGAGACCTTCATCAACGCCTGGCGCAGCGCCGGCTCGTTCGCCGGTCGCGGCGCGGCACGGGGCTGGCTGTACGCCATCGCGCGCAATGTGGTGCACCACCAGGTGCGCCGTCGCGTGGGCGAACCGGAGCACGTCGAGTCACTCGAGGAACTGGCGGAATCCGCTGGATGGGGGGCGCCGGCCACGGACGACCACGCCGGCGCGACCATCGCCCGGGAGCTCCTCGATGCCGGCCTCCGGCGCCTGCCGGCCGAGGAACGCGAGGTGCTCGTGCTCCGGGAACTGGACGGCTTCTCGGGAGAGGAGACCGCCGCGTTGATCGGCATCTCGCTCCCCGCCATGAAATCGCGGCTGCACCGCGCCCGCGTGCATCTCGCGGCCGCCGTCCGAGCCCTCGACACCACCACCACTGACCGGAGCATCGCCAATGCCTGACGACGGCCTCGAGACCCTGGTGGCCGGCATCCGCTGCCGCGAGGTGCTGGGCGACCTCTCCGCCTTCCTGGACGGGGAACTGCCGGCGGAACGGGTGGCCGCCCTGCAGGCCCACCTGGCGGGATGCGACCGGTGCTCCCGGTTCGGGGGCAGCGTGGCGCACCTGCTCGCGGACCTGCGGGCGGGCCTGCACACCCCGGCTGCACTTCCGGCTGAGTTCGCCAGCCGACTGCACCAGCGCCTGGCGGAGGTCGTCCGCCCGTAGGCGAGGTGGTGGCACACTGTGACGTATCAACGTGAGTCCCGTCCAATAGGAGGAACAACTGGCGGCAGGACTCACAGGAGATCGCCCCGGGGCTCGCGTCCCGGGCTGTCTCCCGGTTGCCGGCGTACTCCGCCCACGCGGACCGCCGGTGATCGCCCAAGGAAAGGACCATGTCACGAACGAGCCCACCCCTCGGAACGGACCATCGCGACACGTGCGCCACCGGCACACGGGGTCGCGCGCAGGCGTGGTGGCGTGCGGCGCGCCGCAGCGGCGTGATCGCGCTGCTGCCGGCGCTGCTCACGGCGCAGGCCACGGACACGAAGGACGCCGGCGAGGCGCTGGTGCTTGGCGAGATCCCCTCGGTCTTCGGGGCATCGCGCTTCGACCAGGCCGTCACCGAGGCACCGGCCTCGGTGAGCGTCGTGACGGCCGAGGACATCCGCACCTACGGCTGGCGGACGCTGGCCGACGTGCTGCGGAGCGTGCGCGGCTTCTACGTCACGAATGACCGGGCCTACAGCTTCGTCGGCACGCGCGGCTTCGGGCGCCCGGGCGACTACAACGCCCGCATCCTCCTGCTGATCGACGGCAGCCCCGTCAACGAGAACATCTTCGGCGCCGCGTACGTGGGGCTGGAGAGCATGGTCGACCTGACGGCGGTGGACCGGGTGGAAGTGATCCGTGGGCCGGCGTCGTCGGTGTACGGTGCGAATGCGTTCTTCGCCGTGATCAACGTCGTGACGCACCGCGGCCGCGCCAGTGGCGGCACGCGCGCGACGGTGGAACTGGGCAGCTTCGGCTCGCGCGAACTGGCCCTCTCCGGCGGTGGCCGCGCGCGCAACGGCATCGAGTTCTTCGGGTCGGCCGGCCTGCGTCGCATTGCAGGACAGGACTTCCACTTCGCGGAGTTCGACAGCGCCGGCGGGATGGCGGTCGGCCGCGACGGTGAGCGCCGCGAGCGGCTGTTCGGCAAGGTCGGCTGGGGCCGGTTCACGCTCGAGGGCATCGTGAACCGGCGGGAGAAGCTGGTGCCGACCGCCAGCTTCGACACCGACTTCAATCGCGGGCGCCTGGAGTTCGGTGACCGGCAGTCCAGCCTGGCCCTGCACTATGCGCCGTCCGGCGACGACCGGGCCAGCGTGAGCGGCTCGCTCGCGCTCAACCGCTACGACTACGACGGCGTCTACCCCTACGGCACCGAGGCGCTCGTGGAGTGGTCCCACGGCACCTGGGCCATCGCCGAGGCGCAGTACTCGCGACGCCTGCGCACCCGCGACCGCCTGCTGGTGGGCGGCGAGGTCACCGGGCACATGCGCCAGGAGCAGGGCGCGACCTATGATGCAACGCAGGCGCCGGAGTTCCTGGACAACACGACGGCCAGCACCATCGGCGTGTTCTCGGTGGCCGAGGTGCACCTGACGCCGCGCCTGATCCTCAACGGCGGGCTGCGGTTCGACCATTCACGATGGCTGCGCGGCAACCTGAGCCCGCGCGCCGCGCTGATCTACACCATCGGTGCCGGCTCGGACGTGAAGCTGCTGGTGGGGAGCGCCTACCGCGCCCCGACGAACTACGAGCGCTTCTACAATGATGGCGAGATCACCTCGAAGGCGAACATCGCGCTGCAGCCGGAGCGGATCACCACCACCGAGCTGCTGTTCGAGCATGTGTTCTCGTCGCACCTGAAGTGGACGTCGTCGCTCTACAACTACCACGCGCGGCGCCTGATCGATGCCGCCGAGGATCCGCGCGACGGCCTGTTGCAGTACGGGAACATCGGCAGCGTGCGCGGGCAGGGCCTGGAGCTCGAGCTGGAGCTGGAGTTCGGTGGCATGAACGGGCGTGCCAGCTACACGCTGCAGCGCGCCAGCAGCACCTCCGACTGGGCGGCGATCTCGAACTCGCCCCGCCACCTGGCCACGGCCAACGCGTGGCTGCCGCTGCTCCACGACCGTGCCCGGCTGGGGGTGGAGCTGCGGGCGATGAGCGCGCGCCTCTCGCCGCGCGGCGTGGTGGTGCCGGGCCACACCGTTGCCAACCTGGTCGCGAGCAGCCGCCGCATCGTGCGCGGCGTGGACGCCACACTCGGTGTCTTCAACCTGTTCGACGCCGCCTTCGGTGACCCGGTCGGCGAGGAGCACCGGCAGGCGTTCATCATGCAGGACGGTCGCACGCTCCGCCTGGCCCTCGGAGTGGCGTTCTAGATGCGCGTCGGTCTCCTGCGCTGCCTGGCGCTCGTGGGCCTGCACTTCCTCACGGTGCCCGGCCTGGTCGGCCAGGGCAGCCGGACCCCGGATGCCGTGCGCATCACGGTGCTGCAGGGCAGCGCCACGCCCGCCTCGCACCAGCTCGTCGAGGGGTTCCGGCGGCGGTTCGAGCAGGTGGGCCGGCGGAGCATCGTCACGGTGCTGCCGGCGGATGGCGGTGGCGGCTCGACCGCCGCCTCGACGGACCTGGTGATCGCCCTCGGCGCGCGCGCGGCCTCGGTGGCCGCGCGCGAGTATCGCGGCGTGCCGGCCATCGGCGCGCTGGTGACCCGGGAATCGGCGGCGCCGTCCGGTGGTGCCTCGCCGTCGGTGGTGCTGGAGTTCACCCCCGAGGTGGAACTGGACTGGGTGCGCCGCATGCTGCCGCAGGCACGGCGCATCGGGGTGCTCTACAGCAGCGACGCGAACGCGCGGCTGGTGGCGCGGGCGCGCGAGATCGGCCGCAGCATGGGCCTCGAGATCGTGGCGCGCCGCATCGCGAACCCGTCGGAGATCCCGGCGGCCCTCAATGGCATGGCCGGCGATGCCGACGTGCTGTGGGGACTGGCCGACGACCTGGTGCTGACGCCGGAGACGGCGCGCGCCGTGTTGCTCTCCTCCCTGCGCACGCGGCTGCCGTTCGTCGGCCTCTCGTCGCAGTGGGTGCGTGCCGGTGCCGTGTACGCCCTCGACCGTGACTACGCCGACATGGGCGCGCAGACCGCCGACCTGGCCGTCCGCCTCCTCGACGGCGCCCCGCTGCGCGCCGGCGATGCCGTGACGCCGCGCAAGGTCGTGTACTCCCTCAACCTCCGCAGTGCCGCCCTGATGCGACTGACCATCCCGGACAACCTGCAGCGCGGCGCCAGCGAGATCTTCCGATGACCACTGCACCCTCCCGTGCCCCGCGCCGTCCCGGGCTGGCGATGAAGATGTCGCTGCTCGTTTCGGGCGCCGTCTGCATCACCGTCGCGATCAGCGCCTTCGTGCTGCTCTCGCGCGAGCAGCGCCAGTCCGAGCGCGACCTGCTCTCCCGGGCCTCGGCCATGGCGCAGCTCGTCGCCGCCAACAGCGAGTTCGCGATCTACACCGGCACCACCGATGCCCTCGGCCCGATCGTCAAGCGGCTGGAGGCGATGGACGATGTCGCGTTCCTGCGGGTGGTGCGCCTGCCTGACGAGGTCGTGTTCGACCGGCGCGTGCGACCGGCCTTCGCGCGGACCGACATCGACCTCGTCCCGCTCGCACCGGACGCCACCACGCTCACCACGCACCGCTGGCGCACGCACGACGAGCCGGTGCTCGACATCATCGTGCCGGTGCTCTCCGGTGACGAGGGCGACCTCACGGCGGACCCGCTCGGTGCCACCGGCACGGCCGCGAAGGGGCGCACGCTGGGCTATGTGCAGCTCGGCATGACGCTCACGCCCACCCTGGTGCGCCGCCAGCAGGCGCTGACGCAGGTGGGCCTGTGGACACTGGTGCTGCTGGCCGTGGGCCTGCCGCTCACGCACATGCTCACCCGCCGCGTGACGGCGCCGGTGCGCGCCCTCGTCGACGCCGCCCGTGCGGCCGGTGAGGGCCGCTTCGACTCGATCGGCCACATCGGCGGCAGCGACGAGATCGGGACGCTCGCGCGCGCCTTCGAGATGATGGTGCGCAAGCTCCGCGCCTCGTGGAGCGACCTCGAGGACCACCAGCGGACGCTCGAGGCCAAGGTGCTGAGCCGCACCCAGGCGCTCGAGGAGTCGCGCGCCGCGGCCGAGGCGCATGCCCAGCGCGCGGAGGAGGCCAGCCGCGCCAAGTCGCAGTTCCTCGCCAACATGAGCCATGAGATCCGCACGCCGATGAACGGCGTGATGGGCATGCTCGAGCTGCTTGGCGCCACCGAGCTCGCCCCGCGCCAGAAGCGCTTCGCCGAGACGGCGTACCGCTCGGCCGAGGAGCTGCTGGAGCTGATCAACGACATCCTCGACTTCTCGAAGATCGAGGCCGGCCACCTCGAGCTCCACCGCACCGACTTCGACGTGCAGCAGTCGGTGGAGGACGTGTGCGAGATGCTCGCGCCGCGCGCCCACGGAAAGGGGCTGGACCTGATCGTGCGCATCGCGCCGGCGGTCCACCGCAACGTCTTCGGCGACGTGATGCGGCTGCGCCAGGTGCTGGTGAACCTCATCGGCAACGCCATCAAGTTCACCACCAGCGGCAACGTGCAGCTCCGCGTGTCGCAGGTGGAACAGGACGACCAGCGGCAGGTGCTGCGCTTCGACGTGCAGGACACCGGCATCGGCATCACCCCCGAGGTCGCGTCGCGCCTGTTCATGCCGTTCGTGCAGGCGGATTCCTCGACCACGCGTGAGTACGGTGGCACCGGCCTGGGCCTGGCCATCGCACGCCAGCTTGTGGAGCTGATGGGCGGCACCATCGTCCTCGAGTCGGCACCCGGCCAGGGCTCGACCTTCTCGTTCACGGTGGCGCTGGACCTGCGCCCGCTGGACACCACGGCACCGCTCACGCCGGCCCGCGCACTGCAGGGTAGCCGCGTGCTCGTGATCGACGACAACGCCATCAACCGCGAGGTGCTGCGCGAGCAGCTCGGCGCCTGGGGCGCCACCGTCGACGAGGCCGACAGCGGCTCGGGCGGCCTCGAGACCCTCGCCGGCGCCGCGCCGTACGACGTCATGATCCTCGATTTCACCATGCCGAACATGGACGGCGGCGAGGTGGCCCGCAGCGTCCGTGCGAACCCGGCGTGGCGCGGCATGCCGATCCTGCTCCTCAGTTCCGTCGGCGGCACCGCGCACGCGCTCGAGACGGCAGCGCCGGTGGATGCGATGCTCACCAAGCCGGTGCGCCAGCGCGAGCTGGCGGAGCGCCTCGCGTCGCTCATCAAGGGCAGCACCGAGAGCCATGTCGGTGGCGCCGAGCCGGCGCCGGACAGCGCCGAGCCGGCCGAGCCGGCGCGGCAGGGTCGCCGCATCCTGCTGGCGGAGGACAACCCGGTGAACCAGCTCGTGGCCACCGGCATGCTGGAAGGTGCCGGCTGCATCGTCACGGTGGCGTCGAACGGGTTGGAGGCGGTGCAGCTCGCCACCACGCAGCGGTTCGACCTGATCCTGATGGACTGCATGATGCCGGAGCTGGACGGGTATGGGGCCACGGCCACCATCCGGTCGCACGAGGACGACGGCCCGTTCCGGACGCCGATCGTGGCGCTCACCGCGTCGGCGCTGGCGGGTGAGCGGCAACGCTGCCTGGCGGCGGGGATGGACGACTACCTCACGAAGCCGATGCGGAAGGAGGCGCTCCTCGCGCTGCTGGACCGCTGGGCCGACAGCGGCGAGGCGGCGCCGGCCGACGCGACCGCGAGCACCGGCGCGGCGATGGTACCCGAGGCGATCGCGCCGGTGGAGGACGACTTCGCGCTCGACCAGGGTGCGATCGACAGCATCCTCGCCTGTCCCGGCGGGCCACGCATCCTCGCAGCCTCGGTGGGCGCGTATGCCACCTCGGCGCCGCTGCAGGTGCGGTCGCTGCGGGACGCGGTGGCGTCGGGGGACCGTGACGCCGTGCGCCGGATCGCGCACACGCTGAAGTCGAGCAGTGCGATGCTGGGGGCCCGTGCGCTCTCGGGCATCCTCCGTGACGTGGAGGTGCATGCCCTCGAGCTCGAGCCGGCGGAGCTGGAGCGCCTGGTGGCGACCGCCGAGCATGCCTGTGACGTGGCCCTTCGCAGCCTGGTGGCCCATGTCGCGCACTGACCCCCGCGCTGCGGCGCATGCCCCGGTGATCCTGGTGGCCGATGACGACCTCGTCATGCGCAGCATGATGAGTGCCGTGCTCGCCGAGTCCGGCTTCACGGTGATCGAGGCCGCCGATGGCAGCGAGGCGCTGTCGCGCGCGCTGTCGGCGCGTCCCGACCTGATCGTGCTGGATGTCGTGATGCCGGGGCTGGACGGGTTCCAGGTGTGCGAGCAGCTGCGCGCCGTCGCCGGCATGGCGGAGGTGCCGGTGCTCATGCTCACGGGCCTCGAGGACACGCACGCCATCCGCCGCGCCTTCGAGATCGGGGCCACCGACTTCGCCACCAAGCCGCTCAGCCCCGCGCTGTTCAGCCATCGCGTGCACTTCATGCTGCGCTCGGTGGACATGGTCAGCGAGCTGCGCGAGAGTGAGGCGCGGCTGGGAAATGCACAGCGCCTGGCGCGCCTGGGCAACTGGGAACTGGACCTGAAGCGCCGCGTGGTCAGCGGGTCGCCGGAGACGTTCGCGATCCTCGGCCTCGACGTGGCGCAGCGCGAGGTCGGCATCGAGGCGCTGCGTGCCCTGGTCACGCCCGGTGACCTGGAGTCGCTGGATGCGGCCGTGCACCGCGTGATCCGCGGCGACGCCAGCTTCGAGCACGAGTGCCGCGTGACCCCGCCGGAGGCGAGCTCGCGCAACATCTGCCTGATGGGCCAGCTCGTGCGTCGCGGCGCATCGCGGGAGCTCTGCATCGCCGGCACCATCCAGGACATCACGGAGCGGACGGTGGCCGAGGAGCGGATCCGCAGCCTCGCCTACTACGACGCCCTGACGGGGCTGCCGAACCGGCTGATGTTCACGGAGCGGGTGCGGACGGCGATGTCGCTGGCGCGGCGCAACAACACGCGGCTGGCGCTGCTGCTGGTGGACCTCGACAACTTCAAGAGCATCAACGACACGCTCGGCCACGGCGCCGGTGACCTGGTGCTGCAGGAGGTGGGGGCGCGCCTGCGCACGATCGTCCGTGACACCGATGCCGTCTCGCACGAGATCGGGGGGGACGGCTTCCTCCCGGTGTCGCGCCTTGGCGGCGACGAGTTCCTGGTGGCGGTGGCGGACCTCGAGGCCGGTGACGAGGCGGCCGGCGTGGCGCGACGCATCCTCAGCGCGCTGCGGCTGCCACTCACGGTGGGCTCGAACGAGATCTTCGTGGGCGCCAGCATCGGCATCAGCGTCTTCCCCGATGATGGTGCGGACTTCGAGGCGGTGTTCCGCAACGCCGACGTCGCGCTCTACCACGCCAAGGACGCCGGCCGGAACACGTCGGAGTTCTTCAGCGCCGCCATGAACGAGACGGCGATGTACCGCATGCTCATCGAGACGAGCCTGCGGCGCAGCCTCGAGCGGGACGAGCTCTCGGTGCACTACCAGCCGCAGGTGGACGTGCAGACCGGCCGGCTGCTCGCCGCGGAGGCGCTGCTGCGCTGGACGCACCCCGACATCGGCCACGTGAGCCCGGCGCAGTTCATCCCGCTGGCGGAGCGGATCGGCATGATCGCGCCGCTCACGGAGTACGTGCTGCACAGCGCGTCGAAGTCGCTGCGCCACTGGCACGACCTCGGCGGGACCGGGATGCGCGTGGCCGTCAACCTGTCCACCCAGCTCTTCCGGCAGCGCGACGTGCTGCAGCGTCTCGCCGACATCCCGGAGCAATACGGCGTGGACCCGTCGTGCGTGGAGTTCGAGATCACCGAGACCACGCTGCTGGACAGCCCGGCCGATGCGGAGCGCATCCTGACGATGTTCCGCGAGCGTGGCTTCCGGGTGGCGCTCGACGACTTCGGGGCGGGCTACTCGTCACTCAGCCACCTGCGGCGCTTCGCGCTCGACACGCTCAAGATCGACCGGTCGTTCATCCGCGAGCTGCTGAGTGGACCGCGCGAGCTGGAGATCGTGGGGGCGCTGATCGCGCTCGCGCACCGGCTCGGCATCGAGCCGGTGGCGGAGGGCATCGAGGAACCGAGCCAGCGCGAGGCCCTGCTGGCGAAGGGGTGCCGCGTGATGCAGGGGTACCTGATCGGTCGCCCGATGCCGGCGTACGCCATGTCGGCGCTCGTGACACAACAGGCGGAATCGCCGGTCGCCGGGCGCTGAGCCGGCACACACTCGCGCCGCGGCGGCGGTTCCCGTTTCCCGGCGGTGGTGAGTATGCTCCGCGCATGCCACAGCGATCTTTCCACTGCCGCGTCGGCGGCACGCGCACGTGAGCGCGGAGCCTGATGTGCGCCGGCCCGAGGTCGAGGCGCGCGAGGACCTCGGGTTCGGGCGCCTCGTCGCCGAGACGGTGCGCGGCCGGTTTCTCTCGCGCGACGGCACCCCGCTGAGCCACAAGTACGGCCTCGGGCCGCAGCGCCTGGAGCGCTTCTACCTCGGTGCGCTCGGCACCACCTGGCTGACCTTCGTCGGCTGGTCACTGGGCGCCGTGATGCTGCTGAATGGCTGCTTCACACTGGCGTTCCTCGCGCTCGGGCCTGCCGCGATCGGCGGGCGCGACGTGGTGCGGATCGATGACCCGTTCCTGGCCACGTTCAGCTTCAGCCTGGCGAAGTTCACCACCTCCGATGCGTCGCCGATGTTCGCCGTGGGCGCCACGGCGCACTGGCTGACGATCCTCGAGTCACTCCTCGGCCCGCTCACGCTGGTCGTCATCGCCGGGTTGCTGATCGCGCGGCTGATCCGGCCGCGCATGCGCCTGCAGTACAGCGAGTCGGCGGTGGTGGCGCCGTACGAGGGCGGACGCGGGCTGATGTTCCGGTTCGTGAACACGCAGCCCAGCGAGCTGAGTGACGTGCAGGTGCGCGTGAACCTCATCCTCTACGAGACGCGCGACGGACGGCGCCAGCGCGCGTTCCACCAGCTCGAGCTGGAGCGGGACTCGGTGGAGTTCTTCACGCTCCACTGGACGGTGGTGCACCCGATCACCGACCGCAGCCCGCTCCGGGGCTACACGCCTGCGATGCTGCGCGAGGCCGAGGCCGAGCTGCTGGTCTCGGTGAACGCGCACGAGGGCACCTTCTCCACGCGCGTCACCTCGCGCTGCTCGTACGGCCACGACGACATCCGGTGGGATGCCCGGTTCGCGAGCGTCTTCGTCAGCGCCCCAGACGGCATCGTCGCCATCGACGTGGAGCGCCTCGACCGGCTCGACATCCTCCCCGACGGCGCCACCGCCGCCCCCGCTGCCGGCGAGCTCACTCCGGGACCGACGCCGGCGGGTCGTTCGTGACGGCCGTTGCGCCGGTGCGCCAGCGCGGTCGCGCTTCCGGAGAGTAGCGCGACCGTCAGCTCGTGAGCCCGACGCCGACGCGCACCGACTCGTGGTCGAGCTCCTCCTCCAGCTCGCGCAGCGTCTCGTCCGAGATCGCCCCCTCGTTCCGCAGCCGCACCAGCATGCGTCGCTCGGCGGCGAGGATCCCGCGGCGGAGCCGGCGCTGCGTGGTCACGTCGCCGGCATGGCGCTCGTGGAGCTGGATGCGGTCGCGCAGCTCGTGTCGCAGCTGCGCCACTTCCTCGGGGGCCGCCCATGGCTCTCGCGACAGGTCCTCCAGCGCCTCGGCGCCGCGGCGCAACGCCTCGCGGCGCGCATGACGCTCCTCCTCGCGGTGGTGCGTCTCCGGCACGAACGCGAACGCCCGGATGATGGGGGTCAGCGTCAGCCCCTGGAGAACCAGCGTGATCATGATCACGCACATCGTGATGAGGATGATCTCGGCGCGGAACGGAAACGGGGTGCCGCCGGCCAGCGTGAGCGGCAGCGCCAGTGCGGCCGCCAGCGACACGATCCCGCGCATCCCCGTCCAGGCCACCAGCGCCACGGCGCGGCGATCCGGCAGCGGGTCGTCGCGCCGGAGCCGGCGGCTCAGCCGTCGCGGCAGGATCGTGGCCACGGGCACCCACACCAGCCGCACCAGGATCGCGACCACGCTGATCACCGCGCCGGTGCCGAGCGTGGACACCAGCGTGCTGGCCGTCACCGTCTCCAGCAACGCGTGGAACTGCAGGCCGAGGATCAGGAAGATGAGCGCGTTGATCACGAACACGAGCAGGTCCCAGACTGCCCGGGACTGCAGCCGCGACATCGGCGAGACCACGGTGGAGAAGTGCTGGCGGACATGGACACCCCCCGCCACGCAGGCCAGCACCGCCGACACGTGCAGCGATTCCGCCACCACCCAGCAGAAGTAGGGCGCGGCGATCGTCAGCAGCGTCTCGGCCAGCGCGTCGTGCGTGACGCGGATGATCCGGATCGCCAGCCAGCCCACGAGGATGCCGACCAGCACACCGACGCCGGCGTCGATGAAGAACCGCACCACCGCCTCACCGAGGCTGAACACCCCCGTCACCGCCGCGGCGACCGCCGTGCGGTAGAGCACGAGCGCCGCCGCATCGTTCACCAGGCTCTCGCCCTCGAGGATCACCACCACGCGTCGCGGCACCGGGAGGCGTGACACGATCGCCGCGGCGGCCACGGCATCCGGGGGTGACACGATCGCACCAATCGCCACCGCCACCGCCCATGGCACGCCGGGCAGCAGCGCGTGCGCCGTCACCGCCACCACCGCCGATGTCGCGAACACCAGGCCGACGGCGAGCAGCCCGATCGGTCGCAGGTTCTGCCGGAACTCGCGGACCGAGGTGAAGAACGCGGCCGCCCACAGGATCGGCGGCAGGAAGAAGAAGAAGACCAGGTCCGGCTCGAGCTCCGGCACGCGCAGCCCCGGGATGAACCCGAGCACCAGGCCCGCGAGCACCTGCAGGATCGGCGACGGCACCGGCAGCTTCCGCGCCAGCGCCGTGAGCGCCACGACGAGCGTCGCGAGCGCCACACCGGCGAAGACCGGCTGGAACGGTGCGGCCTCAGACAGCAGCAGCAGGGACAGCGACATCAGGCGCCGGCGGCCGGCGCGCCGAGCGCAGCCCGCACGCGCGGCGCCACGTCCCGCCCCAGGAGCGTGATCGCATGCCGCATCTGCGACTCCGGCACCGACGAGACCCCCATCTGGAACGTGAAGCGCGTGATGCCGCCAAGGTCCTCGTGCACACGCAACAGCTTGGTGGTGATCGTGTCCGCGCTTCCCACCATCAGCGCACCGGTCGGGCCGCGCTGGGCATCGAACTGGGCCCGCGTCGTGGGCGGCCAGCCCCGTTCCTTCCCGATCTGCGTGAAGGTACGCGCATAGCCGGGATAGAACCGCTCCGCCGCCTCGTCATCGCTGTCTGCGAGGAAGCCGATCGAGTGGACGCCCACCTGCAGCGACTCCGGCGCATGGCCGGCCGTACGCCCCGCGTGCCGATAGAGGTCGATCAATGGACGGAACCGGCGGTGCTCGCCACCGATGATGGCGACCATCAGTGGCAGGCCGAGTGTCCCCGCGCGCACGAAACTCGCCGGCGTGCCACCGACGCCAAGCCAGATCGGCAGCAGCGCCTGCGCAGGGCGGGGATAGACCGGCTGGCCCGTCAGTGCGGGACGGAAGCGCCCGGACCAGTGCGGGCGTGGATTCGCACGGATCGCCAGCAGCAGCTCGAGCTTCTCGGCGAAGAGGGCATCGTAGTCCTCGAGCTGCAGGCCGAAGAGCGGGAACGACTCGATGAACGAACCGCGCCCCACCACGATCTCGGCACGCCCATGCGAGATCAGGTCGAGCGTGGCGAACTCCTGGAATACCCGCACCGGATCCGCGGCGCTCAGCACGGTCACGGCGCTGCCGAGCCGGATCCGGGTGGTGCGCGCCGCCGCGGCGGCGAGGATCACGGCCGGTGCCGAGTCCAGGAACTCCGCGCGGTGGTGCTCGCCGATGCCGAAGAAGTCGAGTCCCACTTCGTCGGCGAGTGCGATCTCGTCGAGCAGCGCCTGCATCCGCGGTACCGGTGCCAGGGTGGCGCCGGAATCGGGATCGGCCACGGATGCCGCAAAACTGTCAATGCCGATTTCCACGGAACCTCGCCGGTGTGTCACTGCGCCGTGCAGCATCCGCTGCGTGCCTGCCGCGAATGATAGTGTCGCCGGCCGGGCACGCGCCGGGCGGGCGCGATCCGCGCGCCGGCACTTCCGCCGGACGGCGCGCCCGTCCATCCTCCGGCATGCCGACGACCGCCGCGCGACTCAACGTCTTCACCGAATCCGTCATCCGCGGCACCACCCGGATGGCGGACCAGCATGGTGCCATCAACCTCTCGCAGGGGTTTCCCGACTTCGATCCGCCGGAGGAGATGCTCGCGGCCCTCGAGCGGGCCACCCGCGGCCCGTTCCACCAGTACGCGGTGACGTGGGGCGCACCGAACTTCCGGCGTGCGCTGGCGCGCAAGATCACGCACTTCACCGGCCTCGACGTGGACCCGGATCGCAACCTGGTCGTCACCTGCGGCAGCACCGAGGCGATGGCCGTCGCGATGATGACCGCCTGCAACCCGGGCGACCGCGTGATCGTGTTCTCGCCGTTCTACGAGAACTACGCCGCCGATGCGATCCTGGCCGGCGCCGAGCCGATCTACGTCCCGCTCCGGCCACCCCACTTCGGCTTCGATCCCGACGAGCTGGCACGCGCCTTCGCCCGCAAGCCGAAGGCGATCGTCCTCTGCAACCCGTCGAACCCCACCGGCAAGGTGTTCACGCGCGCCGAGCTGCTGGTGATCCTGGCGCTGGCCGAGGAGCACGACTGCTTCGTCATCACCGATGAGCCGTACGAGCACATCGTGTTCGCGCCGCATGTGCACACCTACTTCGCGTCGCTCCCCGGCGCGGCCGAACGCACCATCACCTGCAACTCGCTCTCCAAGACGTACTCCATCACCGGCTGGCGGCTTGGCTACGTCCATGCGTCGCCGCAGGTGATCGACCAGGCGCGCAAGGTGCACGACTTCCTGACCGTCGGCGCGGCCGCCCCGCTGCAGGAAGCGGCGGTGGCCGGGCTGGAACTGCCGCACAGCTACTACACCGGGCTCGCCGCGCTCTACACCCGCAAGCGCACGCTCTTCCTCGACTACCTCCGCCAGTCCGGGCTGCCGTTCAGCGAGCCGCAGGGCGCGTACTACGTGATGGTGGACATCGGCGAGCTCGGGTTCGCCACCGACACCGAGGCCTCGGAGTGGTTCATCAAGACGGTCGGGGTGGCCGGCGTGGCGGGATCGAGCTTCTTCCGTGAGCCGGTGAACCACCTCATCCGGTTCCACTTCGCGAAGACCGAGCCGGTGCTGCACGCTGCCGGCGAGCGACTGGCCGCACTCCGGCGCGGGCGCTGAGCGGCACGGCTGTCGGTGGGTGATTTCCGGATTTCCCGCGCCGTGCCGTATGCAGGATGTCTCCCGGCGGAGGATCAGTCCTGCAGCCAGCTCCCCAGCAGTGCGCGCGCCTTCACCCAGTCGGAGCGGACGGTTCGCGACGTGACGCCGATCGCGTCCGCGGTCTGCTCCTCCGTGAGGCCGGCGAAGAAGCGGCATTCCACCACCTGCCGCAGGCGCGAGTCCACCTGCTCCAGTCGCCGCAGCGCGTCATCGAGCGCGATCGCCTGGCCGGCCTGTTCGTCCGTCGCGACCATCGCCTCGTCCAGCGATACCGGCACCTGACCGCCGCCGCGCTTCTGGCTCAGGTGTGCACGGGCGCGGTCGACGATGATCTGCCGCATCGCCGTGGCGGCCAGCGCGAAGAAGTGTCCTCGGGTCGTGGCGTCGAATCCCGGGGAATGCGACAGCTTGAGGTACACCTCGTGCACCAGCGACGTGGGGCCGATGGTCTGCTCACCGCCGTGCAGCCGGCGACCCGCCATCCGTCTCAGTTCCGCATACACCAGCGGCACGAGGCGCTCGAAGGAGTCTGCGTGGCCGTCGCGGAGCTGGTGCAGCAGTTCAGTGATGTCCGGCGCGACGTCGTCGGTCATGGCCTGGGGAGAGAGTGACGCCGCCAGCCGCTGCGGGCCTGTGCTGCGCAAGCTGTCCCGTGCCGGCACAGGCGTCAACGAGGACCTGAGTGGACAGCGGCAGGCCGCATGCCGAAGTTGCACGGCGACGGCGCACATTCGGCGGGAGGAGCCCGTGTGACGGAAGGCGGACCCATGCAGCAGCATGACATCGCGATGGACGCTGCCCGGTGGCGCGAGATCGAGCCGCTCTTCACGCAGGCGCTGGCGCTCACCGCAGCGGAACAGCCCGGCTACCTCGATGCCGTCACCGGCGCCGACACGACACTCCGCGCCGAACTGGTCCGGCTCCTGGCCGCGTCGCGCGCGCCGGACCTCTTCATCGACGGCTGTGCCGCCGACCGCTTCGACGCGCTGATCGCCGGCGAGGAGCCGGCGCAGGCGGCTGGGCAGGTGGTGGGACCGTATCGCCTCGTCTCGGAGATCGGGCGCGGGGGGATGGGCGTCGTGTACCTCGCCGAGCGCGCCGACGAGCAGTTCACGCAGCGGGTGGCGCTGAAGCTGGTGAAGCGCGGGATGGACACGGACTTCGTGCTCCGGCGCTTCCGCGCCGAACGCCAGATCCTCGCCTCGCTCTCGCACCCCAACGTGGCGCGCCTGCTGGATGGCGGCACCACCGCCGATGGCCGCCCGTACTTCGTGATGGAGCACATCGAGGGGCGCCGCATCGATGTCTATGCGCGCGAGGCGAACCTGGGGCTCGGTGCGCGGCTCGACCTCTTCCTGCGCGTCTGCGATGCCGTCGGCTACGCGCACCAGCAGCTGGTGGTGCACCGCGACATCAAGCCCGCGAACATAGTCGTGACCGCCGACGGCGCGCCCCGGCTGCTGGACTTCGGCATCGCGAGCCTCCTCGACGACGATGGCACCGGCGGCACCGCCACCGGCGTGCGGGCACTCACACCGGAGTACGCCAGCCCGGAGCAGGCCGACGGCCAGCGCGTGGGCACCGCCAGTGACGTGTACTCGCTGGGTGTGGTGCTCTTCCAGTTGGTGACCTGTGCGTTGCCGCAGGAGTTCACCAGCCGTCGCCCCGCCGAGATCGCGACGCAGCTGCGCTCCACCCCGCCGCGACGGCCGAGTGAGGTGGCACGCGCGGAAGCCGCGGGCTGGCGGAAGCGGCTGCGCGGTGACCTCGACACGATCATCCGCACCGCGCTCGAACCGGTGATCGCGCGACGCTACGCCAGCGTGGAGGCGCTCGCCACCGACCTGCGCCGGCATCGTGCGGGAATCCCGGTGCTGGCACGTCCGGCCTCCGTCGGCTACCGGGTGACCCGGTTCGTGCAGCGCAACCGCCTGCTGGTGGCCGGCAGCGCCGCACTGCTCGCGACGATGCTGGCCGGCTCGGTCGCCTTCGCCTGGCAGGCGCGAGTCGCGCGGCACCAGGCGGTGAGCGCCGAGCGCCGCTTCAGCGACCTGCGTGCGCTCGCGCACAACGTGCTGTTCGACTACCACGACGCCATACAATCGCTCCCGGGCGCCACGCCGGTGCGGGCCCGGCTGGTCCAGGATGGGCTCGAGTATCTCGATCGCCTCTCGGCCGACTCGATCGAGGATCGCTCCCTGCAACTGGAACTGGCCGAGGCCTACCAGCGCATGGGCGACGTGCAGGGCGGCTCCATGCGCGCGAACCTCGGCAACTCGGCCGGTGCGATCGCCAGCTACCGGAAGTCACTCGCACTCCTCGAGCGCCTGGCCGCCGCACCGGCGACAGCGGCGGATTCCGTGGCGGCGCCCGCCGATGCGCGCCGCAGTGTCGTGCTCAGCGAGCTGGGGGTGCTCTACTGGGAGACGGGTGACCTCGCGACCGCCAGGGCGATGATGAGCCGTGCGCGCGACCTGCTGGTCCCGCAGCTCCGGCACCGGCCCGCCGACGACGCGTTGCACTACTCCATGAACCACCGGCGCGACTACCTCGCCCAGATCCTCTTCGCGATGGGGGAGACGGTGGCGGCGCGCGCGGAGTACGACGCTGCCCTGGCCTCGCTCGACTCGATCTCGCCGGCAGAGCGGGGCAGCGTGTCGGTGCGGCGGAGCTACTCGGTGACCCTCCAGCACCTCGGCGAGCTCCTCGCGGACCAGGGGAACCTCACCGCGGCGCTCGCCACCAGCCAGCGGGCGCTCGCCCTGCGGCGTGCACTGGCGGCAGAGGAGCCGCTGAACGCCGAGTTGCAGCGCGCGCTCTCGGTGGCGTACTACTACGAAGGGGAGAACCTGGGCCGGCTCGGGCGCTTCCGCGAGGCGCGGGCAAGCTACGAGTCCGATCTCCGCATCGTGTCCGCGCTCCTGCGCGCCGACCCGGACAACGCCCTCTATCGCGGTGACGCGGAGTATGCCTACACACGCATCGGCGACATGCTGGGCAATGCCGGCCGCCTCCAGGACGCCATCCGCAACTACGATGCGTCCTACGCCATGCATGCCGTGGACGTCCGCGCCGACTCCACCAACATCTGGAAGCGGGCCGCCATGATCGAGGCGCAGGCCAAGGGCGCGGCGGGGTACGCCCGTTTGCGCGACCGGCGCGCCGCGCTGCCCCGCCTGCAGGCCGTGGAGGCCGCCATGCTGCACACGGTCGTAGACACCGCCGATGCCACCATCCGGAGCTTCTTCGCCGAGACGTGGACTGGACTGGGTGCCTCCTGGCTGGCGCTCGGCGGGCCGGCCAGCGACTGCACGGCGGCCGGAAGGCAGCTGGCCCGCGCCGACTCGGTGCTCGGCGACATGCTCCGTCGGCGTCAGGCCAGCCATCCCGACTCGCTCAGAATCGATGAGATCGCCAGGCTGCAGCGCCGCGCACTGCAGGAGTGCCCCCCGGGCTGACCCCGCCGTACTCACGAGCACGGCACTTGCTGCAGGTGGGTGGCAGAGAGCCTGTTCGGAGCGGGTTGCGCGACGCCGCGCAGCGGAGGAGGGACCAGCAGCAGCGCGTGCCGCAGGCACCGGGAGCCGGGGTGACTCGAGTCAGTCCCAGCCCGCACGACGACCTCGTGCCCAACAGTCCCGTCCGCTGGCACGATATCGAGCCCATCTACACGCTCGCGCTCATGCTGCCCGCCGACGAGCGCGCCGCCTACCTCGAGGGCGCCACGGCCGGCGATGTCGATCTCCGCGCGGAAATCGACCGTTTGCTGGAGCGGCACCCCGTGCAGGCGACCGGGGAGGCGCTGCACCGGCACCACACGTCTGCAGCATCGATGCCGGTGGCGCCGCCACGACCGCAGCCGCGTTCCCGCATCGGGGACCAGCTCGGCCCCTTCTGGCTCGACCACGAACTCGCCCGCGATTCCCGCACGGTCGCCTATCTCGCGACCCGCGTCGACCCGTTCCACGATGATCCAGATCCGGCCAGCCGCCGCGTGGTCGTGCGGGTGGCTGACACCCCGGTGCCCGGTGACGCGGCGCGCCGCCTGCTCCGCGACCGCCGGGACGCCCCCGCCGCGCTGGTGCATCCCGCGATCACGCGCCTGCTCGACGCCGGCGTCACCCCCGATGGCTGCCCCTTCGTCGTGACCGAGCACGCCGTCGGTGCACCCATCACCGTCGCCGCCACGCAGCAGTCGCTGGAACTCAACAGCCGCCTGTCGCTGTTCCTCGAGTGCTGTGATGCGGTCACCCACGCGCACCGGCACTTCCTCGCGCATGGTGCGCTGACGTCGCAGACACTGCTCGTGGACCCACAGCGGCAGCTGCGTGTCGTCGACATCGGCACGGCTCCACTGCTCGATGCCGCGGCGCCCGCGCCCACTGTCCGCGACGACATCAGGGCACTCGGCATCGTGCTCTTCGAGCTCCTCACCTGTGAGGCATACCCCGGCGGAACCCCGCGCATGCGCCGGTCCGCGCGCAACGAGGCGCGCCTCTGGGAGGACCGCCTGGAGGGGGATCTCGATGCCATCGTGCACACCGCCGTCGCCCCTGGCGATGGTGGCGGCTACCCCACCGTCGAAGCCCTCGCCGACGACCTGCGTCGGCACGCTGCGGGGTTTCCCGTGCAGGTGCGACCACTCGGCCTGCCACGACGGATGGGACGCGCCGCTGCCCGGAACGCACCGATGGTCTTCGCCGCCACGATCGGTGCCGCCCTCGCCATTGCGGCGATCGTCGTCGCGGCGCGGCGCGGCAGGGCCGCCGAGGCCATTCCTGCCGCCGATCGTCCCCGGGAGGCTGCACCGGCGGCGCCGCACGCGGTGCGCCCACTGGCCGCGCTGCCCGACACGGTCGCACCGCCGGTGCCCGAGTCGGGCGCCGTGACGCCGGCCACCGCGACGCCGGCCACCGCGACGCCGGCCACCGCGACGCCCGCTGCCGTGACGGGGGCTGCCATGACGCCGGCTGCCGCAGCACCGGTGGCCAGTGCGCCGGACTCCGCACCGTCAGCCGCGGCGGCGTCCCGGCCCAGGGCCATCGCGGCGCCCGTGTCGCCGCGTGCCGTTTCGCGTGCGGCGCCATCGAACCGCCCGACGGCGACGACACCCGTCGGCAACGTGCCGATCGGTGACACTGGTGCGCGCCGCCGATTCATCGCGGAAATCGCGGCGCTCGACTCACTCACGCCGGCGCAGCAGGCCACGCCGGCCGTGCGACGTCGCTACGCCGTGGCCTACCAGGAGCTCGCCAGGCTGCAGGCCGCTGCTGGCGACCGCCGCGATGCGCTGTCGAGCAGTCGCCGCGCACTGGGCATGCGTGCCTCGCTGGCAACCGCTGGTCGCCCGGACCGCATCCTCCTGCGCGAGCTCGCCTCGGCCATGCGCGATGAAGGCACGCAGCTCGCGAGCCTCGGGCAGGTGGAGGAGGCACGCCGCAGCTATGCCCCCGCGCTCGCGATCGCCGACTCGCTGCAGCGCGCCGATCCGCGCGACGTGCTCGCCGGCCGCATGGTGGCCGACCTCACCGCGCGCCTCGCACGCCTCCCGGCCCGCCGCCCGCGCTGACCGGCCCGCGGTACACGGTGGTGACCTCCCGCGCGCCCATCACGCGAGGGGCCGACGCGCGTTGATCGCCGCCCGCAACGCCGCGAACAGGTTCGCCGCCGAGAACGGCTTCGCCAGCAGCTGGATGTCCTCCAGGCCCGGCACGTCGGAGGGGCCGATCTCGTCGAATCCGGAGATGAACAGTACCGGGAACCCCGGCGAGAGGCGGCGGATCTCCTGCGCCAGCGTCACGCCGTCCATCACCGGCATGCGGATGTCGGTGAGCACCACCGCGATGTGCTCGCCCTCGGCGCGGAAGCGCTCCAGCGCATCGTGCCCGTTCTGCGCCTCGATCACCGTGAACTCCTGGCGCGAGAGCAGCCGCCGGGTGGTGCTGCGCACCGCCGTGTCGTCGTCCACCAGCAGCACGGTGGCGGGCAGCGGGCCGGCATCGATGGCCGCGGGGGGTGCTGTCGGCGCCGCTGCACCAGGCCGTGCCGGCAAGGTGATGTGAAACGTCGTGCCCTGGCCGGGGGCACTCTCCACCCGCACCGTGCCGCCCGACTGCGTCACCACGCCATACACCACCGCCAGCCCGAGCCCCGTGCCCGTGCCGACCGGCTTGGTGGTGAAGAACGGCTCGAACACCCGCGCACAGACGGCAGCGTCCATGCCGACCCCGGTGTCGGCGACGGACAGATGCACCTGCGCGGTGGCGGCGTCCAGCGTCACCGCCAGCGAGAGCGTGCCGCCGCCCGGCATCGCGTCACGCGCATTGAGCACGAGGTTCAGCACCACCTGTTCCAGCTGGCTGCGGTCGGCCAGCACGATGGCGGGCGTGGAGGCCGCATGCACCTGCACGTCGATGCTGGGCGGCAGCGACGTCCGCAGCAGCGGCAGCACCTCCGCCACCAGTCGCACCACGTCCACCGGCTCCGTGGGCCGCGTCTGGCGGCGGCTGAACGCGAGCAACTGGCCGGTCAGGCCCGCTGCCCGCTCGGTGGTCTGCAGCGCGAGCTCCAGGTCGCCGCGCAGCGAGAACTCGGGCGGCATCTCGTTCACGGCCAGTTGGATCGAGTTGCGGATCGCCGCCAGCAGGTTGTTGAAGTCGTGCGCCACACCGCCGGCGAGCTGCCCCACCGCCTCCATCTTCTGCGCCAGGTTCAGCCGCTGCTCCATTTCGCTGCGCTCGCGTGCGAGCTCCTCGCGCCGCGAGTGGTCGCGCCACGACACCACCGACACGCGGCGGCCCGACAGCGTGGCGTGCCGCACGCTCACCTCCACCGGCACCGGCGTGCCATCGGCACGCTGGTGGAGCCACTCGAAGGTGTGCGCGCCGCGCTCGAGGGTGATCGCGCCGAACTCGCGGGACTTCTGCTCCGACGGCGTGCCATCCGGCTGCCGGGCCGGCGAGAACTCAGCCGGCCGGCGCCCGATCAGCTCGGCCTTGAACCGCAGTCCGAGCATGCGCAGTGCCGCCGGGTTGCAGTCGATCACCGCACCGGTGGTGTCGGTCAGCAGCAACCCGTCCAGCGCATGCTCGAACACCAGGCGGAACCGCTCCTCCGCCTCCTTGCGCGCCGTGATGTCCTGTCCCGTCGCCACGATGCCGGTCGCGGTCCCCTGTTCGTCCACCAGCCGCGCCACGTTCCAGAGCAGCGTGCGCCGCGTGCCATCGGGCAGCAGCAGGCCGTTCTCATAGTTCAGGGTCCGCTTGCCGGCCAGCACCTCGGCGATGTCGATCGCCACCGCGTCACGGGACTCCGGCGCGACGAACGTCGTCACGTAATCCATGCCGATCGCCTTGTGCCGCGGCGTCTGGTACAGCCGCTCCGCCGCCGCATTCCAGGCGAAGATCGCATGATCCGGGCGCAGGCCGAGGATGATGTTGCCGGCGGTGTCGATGATGGCACCGAGCATCGCGCGCTCGGTGTGCGACTCCTGCGACAGGCGGGTCTCGAAAGGCATCAGTGAAGCGGAACCGGTGCGGCGTACGTCCCGCCCGGCAATCGTGCCGGGTCGGGACGCAACCTACGCCGCCGCGTGCCAAAGCACAGCACGCCAACACGGGCGCATCGTGCTTGCAAACAAGCGTTTGCGAATCCTGTCCCGATTCCGGCGTCAGCGTGCGATGGCGTGGCGCGCGAGCACGTACTGCACGGCGAGGTCCGTGGTGCTCCACAGCTGGATGTCACCACCGCTCCCGTATCGCTGCGCGCCCAGCCGCCCGCGTTCCACGCCGTAGCTCCACAGCTCCGCGTGGAAGCCCGACTGCTCCACGGCCAGGCGCACCTGTTCGAGCATCGCACCGAGTGCCGACCGTCGCGCCGCGTCGCGCGCGCCGTCGGGTGTCCGCAGCGCGAGGTGCTGTGCGACCCCGAGCAGGAAGAGGTTCACCTCGCGGCCCCAGACCACGCGCGGTCCGTGGTACGGGTCCTTCACGAAGGCAGACCACACCGCCGGCGGCGCATACGCGTCGTTGGCCACGACCGGGCCGATGCGTGCCACGAACAGGCCGGTCGGGTAGGGCAGGGCGAAGAGGCGCGCAT
Source organism: Gemmatimonadaceae bacterium (assembly GCA_020851035.1). NCBI lineage: Bacteria > Pseudomonadati > Gemmatimonadota > Gemmatimonadia > Gemmatimonadales > Gemmatimonadaceae > Gemmatimonadaceae bacterium. The sequence continues at coordinate 45,565 of JADZDM010000003.1, forward strand.
CGCGGTCGAGCTGCGCGAGTTCCGCCTCGCTCGGCGGCGTGGTGCGGCCGTCGCCATCGCCGAGGAAGATGCGCGTCGCGGCATCGGTGTTCATCACCGGGATCGGCGCGCCGGTGGCGTCGAGTGCGACGGCCAGGAACTCGAGGCCGTCCGTCGGCAGCGCGCCGGCCTGCGCCTGCCACCATCCGCGTTCCTCCGCGGGCATCGCGGCCAGCCGTGCCGTCACCGCAGCCTGCGCCTGGGCCGCATCACGGCGCACGAGAAAGTGTCGTGACGCCCCCTTCCATGTGGCGATCGCCTGTTGGAGCCGGGCGGGCTCGCGGGCGTAGCGCGCCAGCGGCGTGTCCCCCGCGGTCGCCGCACCGGTCGCGATGCCGAGGTCGCGCATCGCGTCGAGGATGCGGCCCACCGACTCCAGTGCGTGTGGCACCCAGATGGCGTTGATGTCCATCGCGTAGCGGCCACCGGCGTACCCGGCGCCGCTGTCGCGCCAGCTCGCCGTCTCCCACCCCGCGGGCGCGCGTGGCGCGAAGGCGATGAGGTTCGCCGTGACCGGGTCCTCGGCATAGGCCGCCGTGAGCCGGGTCACGAGGTCCAGCTCGCGCACGAGCTGCTGTGCATGCGTGGCACCACCGGCGCCGCGCGTGTTCAGGAATGCGCGCTTCGCCGACGCGGGCACGGCCGGGTCGGTGATCCACCGCGCCACGACGATCGGCAACTGGTACTCGTCGTCGATCATGTGGTAGTTCTCGCGCGTGGTGCGGAGGGCGCGCAGGACGGAGTCGGCGCGGGCCAGCAGCACCGCGGGCGGTTCAGCGCCGGCGGCGTTCCCCCCGCCCAGCGCCGCCTCGACGAGGGTCGCGTAGGCCCCCGCCGATTCGCGCACGGCCTGGTCACCGAGCGCCTCCTCGTGCGAGACCTCGCCACCGGGGCCAAGCTTGCCGAGGGCGGTCGATATGACGGCCTCGAGCGTCTCGTGGCGCCAGATCGGCCGCATCATGAGCGCGGTCATCAGCATGTCGCGGCCGAAGTACGTCGCGTACGTCGGCAGGCCGGCCATCAGCTTCTCCCGCGAGACGAGCAGCTCCACGCCGCGCACCTGCCGCTCCATCCGTCGCGCGCGGATGGCCGCGGAGTCGGTCGCCGGCACGCGCGCGCCGCGCGCGGCGGTCTCGGCGAGGAAGGCGAGGAAGTCGGGGGTGAAGATCTGCTCCCGCGAGAGCGGCGTGAGCGTCCGGGCGGTTGTGGTGATGCGGCTCGTGAAGGTCACTGCATCACCGCGCCGCGCCTGCAGCGTGACCGAGTCGCCGCCAAGGGCCGGCAGCACGTCGGCGGTGCGGCCCGTCAGCTCGACGGTGAGGGTGTCGCGGCCGTCGAGCGTGGCCTGCACCACGCGGGCGCGCCAGGTGGTGGGCGTGGTGGTGAGGGTGGGGTGCGGATGGAGGCGCGCGCGGAGCTGGGCCACCGACCGTGCGTTGAGTCGCGCGAGGTGCTGCGTGCGGACCCCGGCCGGCAGGCGCTCCAGTGCGGCGAACAGCCGGTCGAGGTCGGGGAGCCGGTACGGCGCCGCGGCGAACGCCGTGCGGGCGCGCTGGTCATACTGGAAGTCACGTTCCACGCGCATGGAGCCGAGCAGGAACCAGCCGATGCTGACGGTGCTGCCGGCGGCGGTGAGCGTGTGCGTGAAGTGTCGCGTGCGACCACTGCGTCCCGCCCGGGACGGAGCGGCCGCCCAGGTGATGGCGGGGACGGTGCCATCCGGTGCCCGGACCGTGTAGCCGATGCTCGCATTGTCGGCATCGGCGAGCAGGTGCACGACGCGTGCGCTGCGCTGATCGATGTAGAGCTGCAGTGTGTTGCGTGCGGCGTCGCGGAAGAGGCGCGTCTGGTACCCGCGATAGGCGCTGGTGTCATCGAGCGCCGGGTCCGGGAAGGAGAGGACGGGCAGGACCGGCGCCTGGGCGACGGCGAGTTGTGCGAGCAGGGCGAGGGCGAGCACGGTGATGTGTCAGGAAGGGGAATCGGGGCCGGTTTCCGCGGACCTGGCGGTCCGGGGCGTGGAATCGGGGCGCGCTGGCCGGTGGGTCTCCGCGCACGCGCGGTGGCGGTGTCGTCCGGCTTCCTGAATGCTACGACTCGGTGCCGGAACCGGTGACCGGTGCGGGGAATGTGCACGCTTTGCCCCGGACGACTGCCGACTCCTGCCGAGATTTGCCGACAATCTCCCGGACGTGCAAGCCGTTCAGGGGACAGGCTTTACGCGCCAACGGTCCGGTTTGGTACGATCTCTTGACACGGTTCGTGCCGGCGGCGAGCATAGCCCCAACAATTCCCGGGCACACTGGCGTCTGGCCGGCAGGATCCGGCCGGGTGCCGCTTGCCATACGGTTTCTCCTTCCCCGAGGTGAGGACGCGCGCAGCGCGCGCGGCGCGGCTACGAAGCACGGCGATCTGTAACGCCCCGCGCGGCGTTCCGCGCGATGGCCGGCGGATGCGCAGTGGGAGAGGGAGTCTCCGCGTGCGGCGTGGCCCGCGATGACCCCGGCGAGTCGGAGTGCAAGCGGGACTGGCGATGCCGACAGCGGGGCATCGCGCAGGGGACGGAAGGCCCCTGGTGGGTGCGCAGTTGATGCGCGGTATGGAGTCTGGAATAGGGTGACCGCTGGTCCGGTCAGCAGTTGCAGGTGCTGTCTCGGCGGGTGCGTGGCGGTGAGTGCATCGCAGGCGCGTCCGTATGACAAAACCCTCCGCATGATTCAGGAGAGCAGACGAATGAAGTTGATCCGAGGTCTGATGGCCGCGGCAGTAGGCGGCCTGATTCTGGCAAATCCGCTGCAGGCACAGGGTGCCCGCGGTGCGATTTCCGGTCGAGTCATCGACTCGACCAGCCAGTTGCCGATGCAGAGTGTCACGGTGACGATCGAGGGCACCCAGCGTGGTGCCATTACGCGGGTGGATGGTGGTTTCACGCTCGCCGACCTGCCGGCCGGCACGGCACGCCTGCGTGTGACCCGCATCGGATACACCCCGCAGGTCAAGGATGTTGCAGTGATCCCGGGCCAGACCGCGACGGTCCGGTTCGTCATGCAGGCTGTGGCCGCGAACCTCGGTGCCGTCGTCGTGACGGGCTACGGCTCGCAGCGCAAGGAAGCGGTGACCGGCTCGGTCGCCACGATCAACGCCGAAGAGGCGAACGTCGGCGTCGTGGCCAACCCGACCCAGCTGCTCGCGGCGCGTGCCCCGGGCGTGAACGTCACGCTGAACAGCGGTGAGCCGGGTGCCGGTGCACAGATCCGCATCCGTGGCGGCACGTCCATCAGCGCCAGCAACGACCCGCTCTACGTGGTCGATGGTGTGCCGCTCCAGAACAACGAGTCCGAGGCCCGCGGCTACGGCATCGGCGGCTCGGCGGCCCTCGGCCGCAACCCGCTCAACGCCATCAACCCGTCCGACATCTCGTCGGTGACGGTGCTGAAGGACGCGGCGGCCACCGCCATCTACGGATCGCGCGGTGCGAACGGCGTGGTGCTGATCGAGACCAAGAAGGGGCGCTCCGGCGCCGCGACGATGGAGTACGAGACGTACGCCGCCTTCGGGCAGGCCGCCAACGCCCTCGAGCCGCTCTCGGCCGCGCAGTACCGCGCGCTCCTGACCAAGGAAATCGCGAACACGAACAACCCGGCCGCGACCCGCACGGCGCTCTCGACCCAGCTCGCCGGCCTCGGCACGGCGAACACGAACTGGGAGTCGGAGCTGCAGCGCACGGCGCTGACCCAGAACCACAACGTGTCGTTCGCCGGTGGCAACCAGACCACCACGTTCCGCGCCTCGCTCAACTTCGCGGACCAGCAGGGCGTCGTGATCTCGAACGGCTTCAAGCGCCTCCAGGCCCGCCTCAACGGCAGCCATGAGGCCCTGAACGGCCGCCTCCGCATCGGGCTCAACCTGAGCTCCTCGCGCATCGAGAACGACTACCTCCCGTTCGAGAACACCGGCGGCTTCGAGGGCGGCGTGTTCCAGAACTCCGTCATCTACCTGCCGACGAACCCGGTGTTCGTGACGAACACCACCACGCAGGCGCAGTCGTACTACGAGACCGGCCTCGGCCGCCAGGAGAAGCGCAACCCGGTGGCGCTCGCGAACACGGTGCTCGACGAAGGCCAGACCATGCGCACGCTGGCGAACGTCACCACGTCGTTCTCGATCTTCCCGAGCCTCATCGCACAGCTGAACGTCGGCACCGACCGCTCGAACGGCCAGCGCAACATCTACCTGCCGCGCGCCGGTTCGGTGGGTTCGGAGTTCGGCGGCCTGGCGCAGCAGTCGCAGCGCGCCCTGTCCAACCAGACGCTGCAGTCGCTGCTCACCTGGTCCCCGACGGTCGGCCATGAGATCGACTTCGACATCGTCGGCGGCTACGAGTACACCGACTTCGACAACACGGACTTCTCGGCCCAGAGCCGGAACTTCACGACCGACGCCTTCACGTTCAACAACCTCGGCGCCGGCGCGAACCCGCAGATCCCGCAGTCGTACCAGGAGCAGAGCCGGCTGGTGTCGTTCTTCAGCCGCGCGAACTTCGGCTACAAGAACAAGTACTTCCTGACCGGCGTGCTGCGCCGCGACGGTTCGTCGCGCTTCGGCGATGCCAACAAGTGGGCGGTGTTCCCGGCCATCTCCGGTTCGTGGCTCGTCTCCGACGAGTCGTTCGCCAAGGGCCTGCCGTTCTCGCAGCTCAAGCTCCGCGCCGGCTACGGCCTCCAGGGCAACCAGGCCGTGCAGCCGTACGCCTCGCTCCCGTCGCTGGCCCCGGACGGCGGCGCACGCTACGTCTTCGGCAGCACGGTCTTCACGGGCATCGTGCCGAACGTGAACGCGAACCCGAACCTGAAGTGGGAGCAGTCGACGCAGGCGAACTTCGCCATCGATTACGGCCTCTCCGACGGCAAGTACAGCGGCTCGCTCGAGTTCTACAGCAAGAAGACCACCGACCTGCTGCTGACCGTGCCGATCTCGCAGAGCGGCTCGGCCTTCGTCTCCACGCAGCTGCAGAACGTGGGCTCGGTGCAGAACCGCGGCCTCGAGTTCTCACTCGACGGTCGCATGATCGAGCGCTCCGGCCGCGGCATGAACCTGACCGTCGGCCTCGTCGCCTCGATCGAGCGCAACAAGGTCCTCGACCTCGGTGCCGCCGACTTCATCGAGACCGGTGGCGTCTCGGGCCAGGGCCAGACGGGCGTGAACTCGCAGCGCATCATCCCGGGCCAGCCCATCGGCACGTTCTATGGCGCGGAGTTCGCCGGCTACAACACCGCCGGCAACCAGCTGTTCAACAAGTACACCGTGACCCGCGATGCCGCCGGCAACGAGACGTCGCGTGTGCTGGCCGGCACGACCACCAGCGTCGGCGCGGATGACAAGGTCATCATCGGGAACGCCAACCCGAACTTCAGCCTTGGCCTCCGCAGCAACCTGACCTGGCACGGCTTCGATGCCAGCTGGCTGTGGCGCGCCGAGCAGGGCCGTGACGTGTTCAACAACACGGGCCTGGTCTACGCCACCAAGCAGGCGATCACCGCCCAGCGCAACCTGCTGTCGTCCGCGCTGGACACCCCGGAGCCGATCTCGGAGCCGGCCCTGTACTCCTCGCGCTGGATCGAGGACGGCTCGTTCGTCCGCCTCCAGAACGTCACCATCGGGTACACGTTCAACCTGCCGTTCGGCGGTGGCAGCAAGAGCACGCGCGTCTACGTCTCGGGCGACAACCTGCTCCTGTTCACCCCGTACTCGGGCTATGACCCGGAAGTGTTCATTGACTCCGGCCTGGCATCGCGCGGCATCGACTACCTGTCGTATCCCCGCGCCCGGACCTTTACCACCGGTCTGCGCATTGCGTTCTGAGTCGGTCCCCGGTGTTTCTGAGTTGATCGTGAATTCCTACCTGTCTCTTTGAGGCGAATGCGAATGTCTCTGTTTCGAAACCCGGTCCGCACGGCGCGCCTTGGCGCGCTGCTGCTGGTCCCTGTCGGCCTGATGGTCGGTTGTACCGACCTGAAGGAGACCCCGACGAGCCTGATCACGAAGGACACGTTCTACAAGAACTCGAACGAGGTGTTCGCCGGCCTCGCGTCGGTGTATGCCAACCTCCGCAACAACATGGAGGACTACTACGCCCTGAACTCGGTCTCGTCCGCCGAGGGCGTGGTGCCGGTGCGTGGTGGTGACTGGTTCGACAACGGTGCCTGGCTCGAGCTGCACCGTCAGGGCTGGACGCCGAACAGCGTCGTCGGCCTGCGCGAAGGCTCCGGGATCTGGAACCAGCAGTACACCGGCGTCGCGCGTGCCAACATCCTGCTCGAGGCGCTCGATGCCGTCGACGTCGCCGGCGAGGCCGCGATCCGCGCCGAGGTGCGTGCCCTCCGTGCGCTGTACTACATGCAGCTCATGGACGTCTACGGCGGTGTGCCGATCGCGACCGACACCAAGGTCGAGGAGCGCGCCCCGAAGACCCGTGCCGAGGTGTTCACGTTCGTCGAGACCGAGCTGAAGGCAGCCCGGGCCGACCTGCCGAAGACCTGGCCGGACCAGCAGGGCCGGCTCACGCGCGGCGCGGCGGATGCCATGCTCGCCAGCCTGTACCTGAACGCCCGCGTCTGGGGCGGCACGCCGACCGCCTCGGGCATCACGCTCGGGACGGCCAAGTGGACGGAGGCCTCGGCCTTCGCCGACAGCGTGATCAACAACGGCAGCTACTCGCTGGCGACCGCGTCGTACACGAACTCGTGCGGCTCGGGCTTCAAGGCGAACTTCTGCTACGACAACCAGACGTCGCCGGAGAACGTGTTCGTCGTGCGCGGCAAGGCAGTTGACGGCCTCGGCTTCAACCGCCAGTACAACGCCCTGCACTACAACTCGTTCGCAGGTGGCGGCGGCTGGAACGGCTGGGCGATCGTCGAGCAGACGTACAACATGTTCGAGGCGGATGACCCGCGCCGGACGACGATCCTCGCCGGCCCGCAGGTGGACCTGTTCACCGGCGCGCCGGTCAACAACCGCCAGGGTTCGCGCCTGATCTTCACGGCCACGATCGCAGACGTGCTCGCGGCCAACGAGGGCGAGGGTGTGCGCCTGTACAAGTTCCCGCTCGACCCGGGTCGCGCCGGCAACGCCAGCGGCAACGACTTCACGCTCTACCGCCTCGCCGAGATGTACCTGATCAAGGCCGAAGCGCAGAACGAACTGAACAACGTCGAGGCGGCCCGCACGGCGCTCAACGTGGTCCGGGCCCGTGCCTTCCCGGGGGACAACGCCAAGTTGATCCCGTCCGGCCTGACCCAGGCGCAGATGCGCGCCGCCATCTTCGCCGAGCGCGTGTTCGAGCTCACCGGCGAGGGCAAGCGTCGCCAGGACCAGATCCGCGAGGGCACCTACACCTCCGGCACCTGGTTCGCCCACGATCCCACCCCGGCCCACAAGGTCGTGATGCCGATCCCGCAGGCGCAGCTGAACACGAACTCGAAGCTGGTGCAGAACCCCGGTTACTGAGGACTGCCTCAGCCCGGTTTCGGGTGTAACTTTGCAGGGCCTGCATCGGAGCATCGATGCAGGCCCTGACTGCTTTCAGCACGCTGCTGCCGCTGACGCCCGCGCGGCATTCATCATTCCCGAAGCGAAGATCGTGGCATGAGCTCCGGATCGACCGTCCTGCGCACCCTCCTGGTGGCGATGGGCTGCCTCGCCGCCGCCTGCGGGAAGGAGACTGCTCCCGCCGCCACGCCCGACGCCCCGCGCACGGCTGCCGCCCCTGGGGTCGGCACCACGCTGTTCACGACGATGCCTGCGGGCTTCACCGGCATCCGGTTCGAGAACCGCATCGTCGAGACGAATGCGATGAACGTCTTCGTCTACCGCAACTTCTACAACGGCGGCGGCGTCGGCATCGGGGACCTGAACGGCGACGGCCGGCCCGAGGTGATCCTCGGCAGCAACCAGCAGGGGCCGCGCACCTTCCTCAACGAGGGCGGGTTCCGGTTCCGCGACATCACCACCGCGTCCGGCCTGGTCACCACGAAGCCCTGGACCACTGGCATCGCCATCGCCGACGTGAACGGCGACGGCCGCCTGGACGTGTACGTGAGCCATGCCGGCAAGGTGGACGCCGATGCGCGGCGCAACGAGCTCTGGATCAACGACGGGGTCGGCGCCGACAGCCTCCCGCACTTCAGCGAGCATGCCCGCGAGTACGGCCTGGACGACGACGGGTACACGACCCAGGCGGCGTTCCTCGACTACGACCGCGACGGCGACCTGGACCTGATGGTCGTCAACAACTCGCCGCGCCCCGCTGCCAGCTTCGGCCTGCGCAACACGCGCGCGGAGCGCAACCACGACGGCGGTGACCGGCTCTACCGCAACGACGGTGGCCGGTTCACCGACGTGAGCGTGAAGGCCGGCATCTACGGCAGCGAGGTGGGGTTCGCCCTCGGCCTCGGCACCTCGGACCTCACCGGCGACGGCTGGCCCGACATCTACGTCTCCAACGACTTCTTCGAGCACGACTACCTCTACGTCAACCGGCACGACGGCACGTTCAGCGAGCAGATGCTCCAGCGGGTGGCGAACGGCAGCTACTTCTCGATGGGCATGGACATCGCCGATGCCGACAACGACGGGCAGCCGGACATCTACACCACCGACATGCTGCCCGAGGATCAGTACCGGCTCCGGACCACCAGCTCGTTCGACGGCTGGGACGTGTACCAGGCCAAGCTGCGCAACGACTATGGCCACCAGTTCATGCGCAACATGCTGCAGCGCAACAACGCCGACGGCACCTTCAGCGACGTGGGACAGATGGCTGGTGTCTCGCGCACCGACTGGAGCTGGAGCGCGCTGATCGCGGACCTCGACCTCGATGGCCGCAAGGACATCTACGTCACCAATGGCCTGATGCGTGACGTGACGTCGCAGGAGTACCTGTCGTTCATCGCCAACAACACCGAGACGGCGAAGAACATGACCAGCGGCGGCACGGTGGACTTCATGGCACTGACCAACGCCATGTCCACCACGCCGATCCCCGACTACGCCTTCCGCAACGACGGCGGCCTGCACTTCAGCAACCAGGCGGCCGCCTGGGGCCTGGCGCAGCCGAACATCTCCAGCGGCACGGCGTACGGCGACCTCGATGGCGACGGTGCGCTGGACCTGGTGGTGAACAACGCCAACCTCGAGGCGTTCGTCTATCGCAACAACGCGCGCACGCTCACGCCCGCCAACCACTTCCTGCAGGTGCAGCTCGAGGGCACGGGGCTGAATCGCTTCGCCGTCGGCGCGCGGGTGGTGGTGTGGGGCGGTGCGCAGCAGTACGTGCAGGAGCTGTTCCCGGTGCGCGGGTTCCAGTCGAGCGTGGACTACACGCTCACCTTCGGGCTCGGTGCGCTGGCGGCCGTGGACTCGGTGACGGTGGACTGGCCCGACGGGCGCCACTCGGCACACGCATCCACGACGGTGAACACGAAGATCGTGCTGAAGGCCGCGGACGCGGTGCCGGGTGCTGTCCGTCCGGCGACGGCGCCTGCCACGGTGCTGCGTGACGTGTCCGCACAGGGCGCGATCGCCTGGGCGCATCGCGAGGACGAGTTCGTGGACTTCGATCGCGAGCGGCTCAGTCCCCGGATGCTCTCGATGGAGGGGCCGGCCGCGGCCAGCGCCGACGTGAACGGCGATGGCCTGGACGACGTCTTCATCGGCGGCGCGAAGGACCAGGCGGGCACGCTCCTCCTCCAGCGGCCGGACGGGTCGTTCACGGCGGGCGACGCCGCCCTCTTCGCCCCCGATGCGGTGGCCGAGGACGTCGGCGCACTCTTCTTCGACGCCAATGGGGACCGGCGCCCGGACCTCTACGTGGTGAGCGGCAGCAACGAGTACTCGGATGGCTCCACGGCGCTGCAGGACAGGCTGTACCTGAACGACGGCAACGGCCGCTTCCACAAGGCCACCGATGCGCTGCCCGCGGAGGCGAACAGCGGGTCACGCGCCGCCGCGGCGGACTACGATGGCGACGGTGACCTGGACCTGTTCGTCGGCAGCCGCAGCATTCCGTGGCGCTATGGCGTGGATGCCAGCAGCATGCTGTTGCGCAACGATGGCACGGGACACTTCACGAACGTCACGGCGACACTCGCCCCGGGCCTGCTGAACATCGGGATGGTCACCGACGGCGTGTGGCAGGACGTGGACGGCGATCGCCGCCCGGACCTGGTGGTGGTGGGCGAGTGGATGCCGATCACGGTCTTCCGGAACGCGGGCGGTGGCCGGCTCGTGAAGGGTGCCGCGCGCGGCCTCGAGAAGAGCGCCGGGTGGTGGAACCGCATCATCGCCACCGATGTCGATGGCGACGGGCGGATGGACTTCGTGGCCGGCAACCTCGGGCTGAACAGCCGGCTGCGCGGCACGCCGGCCGAGCCGGCGACGATGTACGTGAAGGACTTCGATGGCAACGGCTGGACCGACCAGGTGCTGGCCTGCTACGACCAGGGCCGCAGCTTCCCGGTCGTGCTGCGCGACGAGATGATCCGCGCGCTGCCGCCGCTCAAGGTGCGCTTCCTCAGCTACACCGAGTACGCGAAGGCCAGCGTGACCGACATCTTCACGCCGGCGGACCTCGAGGGCGCGGTGCAGAAGCGGGCCGAGTGGTTCGCGTCGTCGGTGGTGCGCAACAACGGCGACGGCTCGTTCACGCTCACCGCGCTGCCCGACGAGGCGCAGCTGGCGCCGATGTACGGCATCAGCGCCGGTGACGTGGACGGTGACGGGCGGAGCGACCTCCTGCTGGCCGGCAACTTCGACGGCTTCAAGCCCGACATCGCGCGCACCAGCGATTCGTACGGCGTGTTCCTGCGTGGTGGCACCGGCGGCACGTACAGCACCGTGCGGCGGCCGGCCAGCGGCTTCTTCGTGCCGGGGCAGGCCCGCGAGGTGCTGCGCCTCCGGTCGCGTGATGGCGACATCCTGTTCGTGGCCCGCAACAACGACACACCCCTGCTGTTCCGCACCAACCGACGCAACCCATGATGACCTCCATGGCACGACGAGCCGCGGGTCTCGCGCTCCTGTCCGGGATGATCGCCCTTGCCGGCTGCACGCCGGCGGCACCGAAGGCCGTGGCCGTGGCCACGATCTCCGCCACCGGCGCCGACGCCACGCCGCTGCATGACGCGGTGTCGCAGGTGAACGACGTGATCGTCTACGACATCTTCAGCCCGCCGCAGGCCGCCCGCGTGTACGCCTATGCGGGCGTGGCCGCCTATGAAGTGCTGCGGCAGTCCGACACGAGCTATCACACCATGGCGGGCCAGCTCAACGGGCTGGCTGCCGTGCCGGCTGCGCCACAGGGCGTGTCGCTGCCGGTGGCTGGCGTGCACGCGTACATGGTGGTGGGGCGTGCGCTGACCTTCTCGCAGGCGCGCATGGATTCGCTGCGCAAGGCAATGGACACGCGGCTGGCTTCCGGCGTGCCCGACGACGTGTTCGCCCTGTCCATTGCCTATGGCGACAGCGTGGCGGCACATGTGCTGGCCTGGGCCGGCCGCGACGGGTTCAAGCAGCGCAGCGGGCTGCCGAAGTACAGCGTGCTCCGCGATGCCGCTCGCTGGATCCCGACGCCGCCGGCCTACATGGATGCGGTGGAGCCGAACTGGGGCACGCTGCGGCCGTTCGTGATGGACACCTCGAACCAGTTCAAGCCGGCCCCGCCGCACCCGTTCGACACCACGAAGTCGAGCCCCTTCTACCGTGAGATGAAGGAGGTGTACGACGTGGGCCGCACGCTCACCGAGGAGCAGCGGGCCATCGCGGCGTTCTGGGACTGCAACCCGTTCGTGATGCACGTGCAGGGGCACACCATGTTCGCCACCAAGAAGATGTCGCCCGGCGGGCACTGGCTTGGCATCGCCCGGCTGGCCTCGCACAAGGCGAAGGCCGACATCGTGCGCTCGGCCGAGGTGTACGCGATGACGTCGGTGGCGCTGGCCGACGGGTTCCTGAGCGTCTGGGCGGAGAAGTACCGCAGCAACCTGATCCGGCCGGAGACGGCGATCAACCGGCACATCGACGAGAACTGGGTGCCGCTGTTGCAGACCCCGCCGTTCCCGGAGTACACCAGCGGGCACAGCGGCATCTCCTCGTCAGCGGCCACGGTGCTGACGCGGCTCTACGGCGATGACTTCGCGTTCGCCGACTCGACCGAGCTGGAATACGGGCTGCCGGTCCGCAGCTTCACGTCGTTCAATGCGGCGGCGGCGGAGGCGTCGGTGAGCCGCCTGTACGGCGGCATCCACTACCGGCGCGCGATCGAGGAGGGGCAGGTGCAGGGGCGGAAGGTGGGTGAGCTGGTGCTGGCGCGGGTGGTGACGCGTGGCGCGTCGGCGCCGAAAGCCGTCGCGACGTCGCGGTGATGCCGTTCAAGGGGACGGGGATCTTGAACGCCTCGCGCGGGAATGACACCAAGGGGACGGGGATCTTGACATCGTTTTCACGCAGCAGCCACGATCACGGCGGATGACCGGCACATGATGCGGGGCCGCCTGCTCCTGGCCGCGAGAAGCGCGGCGCTGCTGCTCGCGCTGGCGGCGTGTGGTGGTGAATCGGGCTCCGGCGTGGAGACGCCGCGCCAGGGCGCCGCGGCGGACGGTGGCACGCCGGCCGGCCCCCCGCTGTTCGAGCGACTCGGTGCCGAGGCCACGGGCATCGCATTCTCGAACGACCTGCCCGAGTCGCCCGAGTTCAACATCCTGAACTACCTGTACTACTTCAACGGTGGTGGCGTGGCCGTTGGCGACGTGAACGGCGACAGCCTTCCCGACCTCTACTTCTCGTCCAACGTCGGCTCGAACCGGCTGTACGTGAACAAGGGGAACTTCCGGTTCGAGGACGTGACGACGGCCGCCGGTGTGGCCGGACCATCGGGCTGGAAGAGCGGCGTCACGATGGCCGACGTGGACGGGGACGGCCGCCTCGACATCTACGTGTCGGCGGTGAGCTACCTCACCATGCAGGGCCGGAACATGCTGTACATCAACAACGGCGACGGCACCTTCACCGACCGCGCGAAGGCGCTGGGTGTGGATCACGCCGGCTACTCCACGCAGTCGGCGTTCTTCGACTACGATGCCGATGGCGACCTGGACCTCTTCCTGCTCAGCCACTCGACGCACACCGAGCGTGGCATCGGCAACTCGACGAGGCGCGACGTGCGCAATGCGCGCGCCGGCGGCCGCCTCTTCCGCAATGATGGCGCACGCTTCTCCGACGTGAGCGCGCAGGCCGGCATCTTCGGCGGCATCGAGGGCTACGGGCTGGGTGTGGTGGTGAGTGACCTGGACCAGGATGGCTGCCCCGACGTGTACGTGGCGAACGACTTCCAGGAGCAGGACTTCCTGTACCGCAACACCTGCCGCCGCACCTTCACCGAGTCGATCGCGAAGGCGACCGGGCACACCAGCCGCTTCTCGATGGGCGTGGACGCCGCGGACGTGAACAACGACGCGCTGCCCGACCTGGTGGTGGGCGACATGCTCCCGGAGCGCGAGGAGATCCTGAAGACCTCGGCCAGCTCGGAGGCCTACAGCCTCTTCCGGCTGCGCGTGAATGCCGGCTACCACCCGCAGTTCGCCCGGAACACGCTGCAGCTCAACCGCGGCGACGGCGAGTTCAGCGAGGTGGGTTTCCTGGCCGGCGTGGCGGCCACCGACTGGACCTGGTCGCTGCTGTTCGCGGACCTGGACAACGACGGGCGGAAGGACCTGTTCGTGACGAGCGGGATCTTCCGGCGCCCCAACGACCTCGATTACATCAACTACATCGGGAATGAGACGGTGCAGGCGTCGCTCGCCCGGGGCGTGACGCGCGAGAACCTGCCGCTGCTGCGGCAGATGCCCACCGTGCCGGTGATCAACCACGCGTACCGCAACGACGGCAACCTGCAGTTCACCGACGTGGCGACGGCGTGGGGGCTGGCGCGGCCGGGCTACTCGAATGGCGCCGCGTACGTGGACCTGGACAACGACGGTGCGCTGGACCTGGTGGTGAACAACTACGACGCGCCGGCGTCGGTCTACCGCAACCGGGCGCGCGAGCGCGCCGGCAACCACTGGCTCACGGTGGCGCTGCGTGGCGCCGGACGGAACACCGCCGGCATCGGGGCGAAGGTCTACGCCTGGCAACAGGGCGTGCCGCAGTTCCTCGAGCAGAGCCCCACGCGCGGATTCCAGTCGTCGGTGGACCAGCGGCTGCACTTCGGGCTCGGTGGCAACGCCACCATCGACTCGCTGGTGGTTATCTGGCCGGATGGCCGGTTCCAGGTGCAGGCCCGCGGGGCCGGTGATCGGCTGCTGGTGCTGGACCAGGCGAATGCGGCTGGTCGCTGGGACTATGCGGCGCGGCGCCGGGCCGCCCCGCTGTTCGCCGACGTGAGCGACAGCCTCCGCACCGGCTACGTGCATGTCGAGAACGACTTCAACGACATGGATCGTGAGCCGCTCATGCCGCACCTACTCTCGACGCAGGGACCGGCGCTGGCGGTGGGCGACCTGAATGGTGACGGACTCGATGACATGTACGTCGGCGGTGCCAAGTGGCAACCCGGCAAGCTGCTGGTGCAGCAGGCGAGTGGCGGCTTCGTGTCGGTCGACAGCGTGATGTTCGCCGGCGACAGCCTTGCCGAAGACGTCGATGCCGCGTTCACCGACGTCAACGGCGATGGCAAGCTCGACCTGTTCGTCGTCTCCGGTGGCAACGAGGCGTTCGGAAGCAACGAGTCGCTGCGCAACCGCCTGTACCTCAACGACGGCACGGGTCACTTCGCGAAGTCGGTGGATGGCCTTCCCATGCTCTTCGAGAACGGATCGTGTGTGGTGCCAGGCGACTTCAATGGCGACGGACACATGGACCTGTTCGTGGGCACGCGCGTGGTGGCGAGGCAGTACGGCGTGTCGCCGAAAAGTCACCTGCTTCAGGGTGATGGCAAGGGGAAGTTCAGCGACGTCACCGCAGCGCTCGCGCCGGGACTGCTGCAGGCTGGCATGGTGACATCCGGTGCGTGGCTGGACTATGATCGTGACGGGAAGCTCGACCTGATCGTCGCCGGCGAATGGATGCCGGTGCGCGTGTATCATCAGGAGCAGGGCACGCTGGTGGAGCGCACGCGCGAGGCAGGGCTGGCAGGGTCGGAAGGCTGGTGGAACTCGATCACCGCGGCCGACATCAATGGCGATGGCCGGACGGACCTGGTACTGGGCAACCTCGGGTTGAACACCTACCTGCGCGCGTCGGCCACCGAACCGGCGCAGATGTACGTGTTCGACTTCTTCGGCAATGGCACGATCGAGCAGGTGATCAGCTTCTACAAGCACGGCACCGCCTACCCACTCGCCACGCGTGACGAGCTGACGAAGCTGATGCCGCAGCTCCGCGCGAAGTACACGTCGTACCGCGCATTCGGCGCCAGCACGGTGCCGCAGATCCTGCCGGCCGACGAGCTGGCGAAGGCCACCGTGCTGGTGGCGCGCACCTTCGCGAGTTCGGTGGCCATCGCGAACGCTGACGGCCGCTTCGCGCTGCAACCGCTGCCGGTGGAGGCGCAGTTCGCGCCGGTGTACGCCGCCGTCGCCCGCGACCTCGATGGTGACGGCAGGGTGGACCTGCTGCTGGGCGGCAACTTCATGGGGCACCCGCCGATGATCGGCCAGTCGGACGCCAGCTACGGGCTGCTGCTCCACGGCTCGGGCACCGGCACGTTCAGCGCCCTCGACATGGCCCGCAGCGGGGTGCGGATCCGTGGCGAGGTGCGGCACATGGCACCGCTGCGCACCGCGTCCGGCCGCACCATCATCGTCGTGGCACGCAACAACGACCGCCTGACCTTCATCCGCGCGCGGCCGTAGTCACCGCGCCCCTTCCCGGGGACCGAGAGATGCGAACCCTTCTTGCAGCCATGACGTGCGTCGCAGTGTTCACCACCGGGTGCAGCGGTGCCGGTACCCCGGCCGGGAAGCCGGCCGACAGCGCCGGAGCTGCGCAGGCCGTCGACCGTGGCATCCACCCCGAGTGGTCGCGGAACGCCGTGATCTACGAGGTGAACATCCGGCAATACACGCCTGAGGGAACGTTCGCCGCGTTCACGAAGCAGCTGCCCCGCATCCGGGCGCTCGGCGTGGACATCCTCTGGATCATGCCGGTGCAGCCGATCGGCACGGTCAACCGCAAGGGTACGCTGGGCAGCTACTACTCCATCCGCGACTACACGGCGGTCAACCCCGAGTTCGGCACCGAGGCTGACTTCACGGCGATGGTGGCGGCGGCGCACGCGCAGGGGTTCAAGGTGATCCTCGACTGGGTCGCGAACCACACCGCGTTCGACCACGAGTGGACGGTGTCGCACCGGGACTGGTACACGCTGCGCAAGGATGGCACGATCTCGCGCGCGGTGGACCAGGAGGGAAAGGAGACCGACTGGAGCGACGTGGCGGACCTGAACTACGGCAGCACGGCCATGCGCCAGGCGATGATCGCGGAGATGAAGTGGTGGGTGGACTCGACCGGCATCGATGGCTTCCGGTGCGACGTGGCCGGCTTCGTCCCCTACGATTTCTGGGCCGACGCGCGCCGGGCGCTGCTGGCGGCGAAGCCGGACCTGTTCTTCCTGGCCGAATGGGAGGACCCGAAGCTGCACGCCTCGTTCGACATGACCTACGGGTGGGGGCTGCTGCACCTGATGAACGACGTGGCCTCGGGCAAACAGAAGACGCCGGCGCTGGACAGGTACTTCGCCGAGTTCGAGGCGACGTTCCCGGCGGGGGCGTACCGCATGTACATGACGTCGAACCACGACGAGAACAGCTGGCAGGGCACCGAGTTCGAGCGCATGGGCGCCAACCACCAGGCGGCGTACGTGCTGGGCGCGACGGTGCAGCGCTCGATGCCGCTGCTCTACTCGGGGCAGGAGGTGAGCCTGAACCGACGGCTGGCCTTCTTCGAGAAGGACTCGATCGACTGGACGGGACCCTCCCTGGCGGAGTTCTACCGGGCGATCTTCGACCTGCGCCACACGCAGGAGGTGTTGTGGAACGGCCCGTGGGGCGCCCCGCAGGTGCAGCTCGCCACCGACGGCGGCGACCGCACCTGGGCCTTCACCCGCACGCGCGGGGAGAAGAGCGTGGCGGTGCTGGTCAACTTCGGTGACACGACAGTCTCCGTGAAGTACACGGGGCTTCCAGTCGCCGGCACCTACACCGACTGGTTCACGAAGGCGTCCGTTCCGCTCGCGGCTGCCGGCACGATCGAGATTCCGGCGCATGGGTACCGGGTGCTCGTCAAGTAGTTCTGTCGTTCGGCATCCTGAACGGCTTGATGCAAAGGCGCAAAGGGACGCGAAGGACGCGAAGAGTCCTGGCGCACGGCAGCACCCTGCGACCGTGTCGGTGATGAATGCTCTGGGGAACTGCTCTTGCAGTTGCTGTTCCCAAAGCCGCCTCTATCCTGCGCGCGACGCGGGCGTCGCCCCACACGCAGATCCCTTTGCATCCTTCGCGCCCTTTGCGCCGTTGCGTCGAAGCAGTTGCTCCTACGTTGCTGACCGGAGTCGAACCGCGTAGTCGGAATCGATGAGGATGTCCGCCCGCGGCGCCTGTGCCGCGATGATGCGATGCTCGATGTCGAGCACCTGCTCCACGAACGGGTCATCGACGTCTCGCGCGCGGAGCTGCCGGCGCTGCCGGGTGTCGAGGTAGGTGGCCTCGAGGAAGATCCGGATGTCGGCGTCGTCGAGCAGCAGCGCGAACGTGCCCTCCACCACCAGCACCTGCGTGGCGCTGAAGTCCAGCACCTGTGTCAGGAAGCGGTTGCCCGGGTAGTCCACCACCGGGGCCGTCACCGACGGGGCTCCGGCGCGGAACGCGGCGATGTGGGCCGCGATCAGGTCCATCTGCACCTCCTGCGGGCCGACGCTGGTGATGTCGGCCACGCGGAAGTCATGGTTCGTGCGCGGCGGGCGCACGAAGTAGTTGTCCTGGTGGATGATCGCCGAGGCGATCCCCGCCTCGTCGAGCATGGCGGCGAGGTCGATGGCGGTGACCGACTTGCCACTCCCCGACTCCCCGGCCACCGCGATCACCGTGCGTCCGGCGCGAGGGAGGCCGAAGTGCGTGCGCAGGAGTGCCAGCAGCGACTCGGCGCGCTGGCGGTATGCCGTCGCCGGCCGTGACCGTCCCGGGTCCCGCGTCATGCCGGGAACGGCGCGTGCGTCGCGCGACGGGCGGTGGTGCAGCGGGAAGCGGTCACGCGGGCCTCGGCGGGGTCGGGATGTGGGCGGGACTGGACGGTCATTTACTCCCGTGGCGGGGGCGGGGCAAGCGGGCCGCGCCCGATGGACGCCGCGGCCCGGCACGCCGGCCTCGATTGCGCCCCGACCGCTGGTCGTGACACTGCCCCCTGCGTACACTGGCTGCGACACCGCCCCGGGCGGCACGGCGACCCGTCGCCGCCACGATCACGCGAACGAGGCTCCACCGATGTCCACGGCGTCCAGTTTCCCGAAACCGAAGCTCACGTTCGGCCAGATCGTGAACATGAACATCGGCTTCTTCGGCATCCAGTACAGCTTCGGGCTGCAGCAGGGCAACATGAGCCCGATCTACCGCTACCTCGGCGCGGACGAGGCCAGCCTGCCGTTCCTCTACCTCGCCGGCCCGATCACGGGGCTCATCGTGCAGCCGATCATCGGCGCCATGAGCGACCGGACGCTCAGCCCGCGCGGGCGCCGCACGCCGTACTTCCTGATCGGCGCCATCCTCTGCTCGCTGTCGCTCTTCGCGATGCCGTTCAGCCGCACCCTCTGGATGGCCGCCGGCATCCTCTGGATCCTCGATGCGGCGAACAACATCACCATGGAGCCGTACCGCGCGTACGTCTCCGACCGCCTCGAAGGCTCGCAGACCTCGCTCGGCTTCCTCACGCAAAGTGCGTTCACGGGGCTCGGCCAGACGCTCTCGTACATCACGCCGTCGCTGCTCGTGTTCATGGGCATGAACCGCGATGCCGTGAACGACCGCGGCATCCCGACCATCACGATGCTGGCGTTCATGATGGGCGCCGCCTTCTCGATCCTTTCCATCCTCTGGTCGGTGAAGACCACGCCGGAGCTGCCGCTCACGCCGGCGGAGCGCGCGAAGATCGAGGCGATGCCGAAGGGGTTCGGGCACACGCTGAAGGAGATCGTGGATGCGCTCCGCGACATGCCGTCGACGATGCGGCAGATGGCGGTGATGAAGTTCTTCCAGTGGTACGCCATGTTCTGCTACTGGATCTACATCTCGCCGGCGCTGGCGCTGACACTGTTCCAGACCAAGGATCCGCTCTCGCCCGGCTTCCGTGAGGCAGGGCTGGTGACGGGGCAGGTTGGGGCGTTCTACAACTTCGTCGCCTTCGTGGCCGCGTTCGCCATGATCCCCGTCACGCGGCGGATCGGCGCCAAGTGGATGCACGTCATCGCGCTGGTCTGCGCCTCGGCGGCGATGCTGGCGATCCCATCGATCCAGAGCCGCGCGCTGCTGTTCGTGCCGATGCTCGGCATCGGCCTCTGCTGGGGCAGCATGATGGGGAACCCTTACGTGATGCTCTCCGATTCGATCCCCAGGGACCGGGTCGGGGTGTACATGGGGGTGTTCAACATGTTCATCGTGATCCCGATGCTGATCCAGAACGTCACGGTGCCGTTCTACTACGACTCGCTGCTGGGCGGGAACCCGGCCAACGTGATCCGCCTGGCCGGCGCGCTGCTCGGCTGCGCCGCCGTGGCCTGCGCGTTCGTCACCGTCGCACCGTCGGCCCACGCGGGCGCGACGGAGCTTCCCAGGGGGGCAGGACATTGAGGCGTCTCACCGGAGTGGTGTTCATGGGGATTGTCAGCACGGTCACGCTGCCGGCCTGCACCACGGTCACGCAGACCTCGATCCAGATCGCGAAGAGCCCGGTGCCCGTCGCCGGCTATGACCCTGCGCACGACCTGGGGCCGCTGTTCCACGACGTGCAGATGGCGCACCTGTTTGCGGACTCCAAGACCTTCGTGGATGCGCGGCCGCTGGAGGCACCGGCCGCGCTGGCGGCCCGCTATGTGGCCGAGCGCAGCGCACCGGGCTTCGACCTGAAGGCGTTCGTGACGCGATGGTTCACCCAGCCGCTGCCGGCCGCGACGGTCACCGGCAGCGCAGCCTCCACCGGCATGGAGCAGCACATCCGCGACCTCTGGCCGCTGCTGACGCGCGAGGCCGATGCGCCCGATCCACGCGCGTCGCTGATCCCGCTGCCCAAGCCGTACGTGGTGCCGGGCGGGCGCTTCCGTGAGGTGTACTACTGGGATTCGTATTTCACGATGCTCGGCCTGATCGAGAGCCGCCGCACGGACCTGGTGGGGAGCATGCTCGACAACTTCGCGCACCTCATCACCACCCTCGGCCACATCCCGAATGGCAACCGCACGTACTACCTGAGCCGCAGCCAGCCCCCGTACTTCGCCGCGATGGTGGGACTGTACGCCACGGCCACCGACACCACGCAGGCGCTGCGCTTCCTGGACGCGATGGAGGCGGAGCATGCCTTCTGGATGGAAGGGGCGGATTCGCTGAAGGCGGGCACGGCACACCGTCGCGTGGTCCGGCTGCGCAACGGCGCCCTGCTCAACCGGTACTGGGACGACCGCCCCGAGCCACGTCCCGAGTCATATCGCGAGGACTACGCCCTCGGCATCACGGTGCCGGAGGCGCGCCGCGAGGCGTTCTACACCAACATCCGCGCTGCGGCGGAAAGCGGCTGGGACTTCTCGAGCCGCTGGATGCGCGACACCACCGACCTCCGCACGCTCGAGACGACCGACCTCGCGGCAGTGGACCTCAACAGCCTGATGTACCACATGGAGCGCACCATCGCGGCGCTGCGACGGTTCCGCCATGCCGAGGGTGATGCCGCCGTCGCGGCGCGGTACGAGGCGGCGTCGGTGGCACGGCGCGAGGCGCTGCTGGCGACGATGTGGGACGCCAGGTCCGGCTTCTTCTACGACGTGCGCTGGCGCAGCGGGGAACGCGTCACCGACCGGCCCACGATGGCGGCCGCCGCGCCGCTCTTCTTCGGCCTCGCGACGGCCGAGCAGGGGCGTGCGGTGGCGCAGCGGCTGGAGCGGGACTTCCTGCGCCCCGGTGGCTTCGTCACGACCACCATCCGCTCGGGGCAGCAGTGGGACGCACCGAACGGCTGGCCGCCGCTGCAGTGGGTGGCGATGGAAGGCGTGCGCCGGTACGGTCGCG
Organism: Gemmatimonadaceae bacterium; assembly: GCA_020851035.1. NCBI lineage: Bacteria > Pseudomonadati > Gemmatimonadota > Gemmatimonadia > Gemmatimonadales > Gemmatimonadaceae > Gemmatimonadaceae bacterium. The sequence goes on from JADZDM010000003.1 coordinate 66,921, forward strand.
CCGACCTGGCCGACCAGGCGCGTGATCGCTGGCTCGCGCTCGGCCGCCGCACGTATGCCGCCGTCGGCAAGATGACGGAGAAATACGACGTGCTGGACCTCTCGCGGCCGGCCGGCGGCGGCGAGTATCCCACGCAGGACGGGTTCGGCTGGACGAACGGCGTGGCGCTGGCGCTGTCCGCACTCGGCACCCTGCGGTGAGGCGACTGTTCTGGATCGGCGTGGCGGGGCTGCTGCTGCTGGAGGCGGCGCTGGTCTACTTCATCATGCCGATGCCCGGCAGCCAGCGGATGCGCAGCATCGAGTTCGCGTACGCGCTCTACACCTGGCGATGGTGGCTGCGGGCGCTGTCCGGCGCGCTGCTGCTTGGTGGTATGCTGCCGGCGCTTGGCGCCCGGGCCGGACGGGTGGCGGTGCCGGTGGCGCTGGTGGCACTCGCCGCGGTGGCCTACGTCGTGAACTTCCGGATGGCTGCCGACCAGATGTTCCTGCAGCCGACGGTCGTGCGCATGGAGCCCGCGTCGCGCAACACGGTCGCGCCGGACCGGCTGGTCGTCGGCATCGAGCTCGATGGCCAGGCGCGTGCCTACCCGTTGCAGTTCATCGGCTACCACCACCAGGTGCGTGACACGATTGCCGGCCAGCCGGTGCTCGTCAGCTACTGCACCGTGTGCCGGACCGGGCGTGTCTTCCGGCCCACGGTGCACGACACGCTCGAGACCTTCCGCCTCGTCGGCATGGACCACTTCAATGCCATGTTCGAGGACCGCCGCACGGGGAGCTGGTGGCGCCAGGCCAACGGCGAGGCCGTGATCGGACCGCTGAAGGGGGTCGCGATGCCCGAGCTGCCGAGCGTGCAGGTGGCGCTCAAGCAGTGGCTGGCGCTGTACCCGAACTCGCTGGTGATGCAGGCCGACACCACGTTCAGCAGCGAGTACGCGAAGGACTACGCGTACGAGCGGGGGACGAAGACCGGGGGCCTCACCGGCACCGACACCGTGAGCTGGAACGACAAGGCGTGGGTGGTCGGCGTGGCGCAGGGCGGGCAGGCGCGCGCATACGACTGGAAGCGGCTCCGGCGCGAGCGCGTCATCAACGACGTGGTCGGCGGCGTGCCGATCGTGCTGGCGCTCGGCCCTGACAGCGTGAGCTTCTTCGCGTTCCGGCGCCCCGACGTGGCGGCGACGTTCGCGCTGCGCGGCGACTCGCTGGTGACGTCCGCTGGCGCGGCCTGGGCGCTCAATGGGCGCGGTGCCGCCGGTCGGCTGCCGGCGATCAACGCCAGCCAGGAATTCTGGCACAGCTGGCGCACCTTCCAGCCGACGACCACGCGGTACTGAGCCCCGCGCGACCGGCACCCGGCACCCGTGTGTCTCGCGCCTCACGGCGTATCTTTGGGGCATGACCGCGGCATCCCACTTCCTGCCGGCGCCAGCTCGTGCCGCCTCCGCCGGCCATCATCGGCTGCGCGGGGCACGCCGGCTCGGTGCCGGCCTGCTGGCGCTCCTGCTCGCGGCCTGTGGCGGCGGCGCGGGCGTCGGCGCCGACTCGGCTGCGGGCTGGGGCGAGGCGAGCCAGGTGAAGGGCAACACGGCGCGCATGGCCGAGTCGCTGGCGGTGATCAACGCGAGGGCATATGCGGCCGCAGCGGGCAACCCGTTCCTGAACGACGCGCGCGCCAGGGCGCTCCAGGCCCAGCTCGCGGGCCAGCCGGCGACCGAGGCGCTGGAACTGCGGTTCGCACTGGCCGAGGAGCAGCTGAAGGCCGGCCGCACCACGGACGCCATCGACGGGCTCGAGGCGCTGGTGAAGGCCAGCGGCATCTCGTGGGACAGCATCGCACCGCACCAGAAGCCGTTCTTCGACCTGCTGGCGGTGGCGTACATGCGGCTGGGCGAGCAGCAGAACTGCCTCGTCAACGACATCGCGAACATCTGCATCCTGCCGCTGCGGGGCGGAGCGCGGCACTCGAAGCAGGCGGGCGCGCGGGGCGCGATCCAGCGCTACACGGCGCTGCTGCGCCAGTATCCCGATGATCGCGGCTCGCAGTGGCTGCTGAACCTGGCCTGGCTGCAGGTGGGCGGGTATCCCGACAGCGTGCCGAAGTCGATGCGGATTCCCGGCCTCGCGACGACGAGCGTCGAGCGCAGCTTCCCCGAGTACGTGAACGTGGCCGGCACGGTGGGCCTGGCGGTGATGGGCCTGGCCGGCGGCGTGAACGTCGAGGATTTCAACGGCGACGGGCTGCTGGACCTGTTCACCACCGGCTGGGGGCCGCGTGACCCGGTGCACGTGTTCCTCGCCGACGGGAAGGGGGGCTACGCGGACCGGACGGCGGGAGCCGGACTCGCGCGGATCACGGGCGGGCTCAATGCGCTGCACGCCGACTACGACAACGATGGCGATGCGGATGTGCTGGTGCTGCGCGGCGCGTGGATGCGGGAGAGCGGGCCGTTTCCACTGTCGCTGCTGCGGAACCGGGGAGACGGCACCTTCGAGGACGTGACCTTCGACGCCGGGCTGTACTCCACCGGGCCCACCAACACGGCGCAGTTCGCGGACTTCAACCTCGACGGCCGGCTCGACCTCTTCGTCGGCTACGAGTCGTACTCGAAGCTCAACGGCGGGCCGTCACACCGCTCGAAGCTGTTCATGGGCCACGACGGCGGCGGCTTCACCGAGGTCTCGAAGGCGGTCGGCATCGACATCGACGACTTCGTGAAGGGCGCCGTGTGGGGTGACGTGAACAGCGACGGGCTGCCCGACCTGTACCTCTCGGTGCTGTACGGCCGGAACCGGCTCTACATGAATCGCGGCGGGACCTCCGCCGCCGACTGGCACTTCGAGGAGCGTGGGGCGCAGGCGGGCGTGCAGCTGCCGATCGCGTCGTTCACGGCGATGTTCCTCGACGTGGACAACGACGGCGACGAGGACCTGTTCGTGCCGAGCTACGACGTGAACACCACGATGCACGAGTTCGTGGCGCGCGAGTACCTCGGCCTGCCGCTCACCACGCGCATCGGGGACGTGGACGTGCACTTCGAGGATGCGCGACTGTTCCGCAACCGTGGTGACGGGACCTTCGAGGACATGACCGCGACGGCCGGCCTGGCGCGGCGCGTGCTGTTCGCCATGGGCAGCAACTTCGGTGACCTCGACAACGACGGCTGGCTGGACATCTACATGGGGACCGGCAATCCCGACCTGCGGTCGGTGATCCCGAACCGCATGTTCCGCAACGTGGGTGGCGCCCGCTTCGACGAGGTCACGCTGCCGGGCGGGTTCGGCCACCTGCAGAAGGGCCATGGGGTGGCGTTCGCGGACATGGACCGTGACGGCGACCAGGATATCTTCGCGATGCAGGGTGGGGCCTACGAGGGAGACGTCTCCACCAGCGTGCTGTTCCGCAATCCCGGCTGGGCGGGCACGCACTGGATCACGCTCGACCTGGAGGGGCACACCGCCAACCGGTCCGCGATCGGGGCGCGCATCGAGGTGGTGGTGGAGGATTCAGCGGGGGGCGTGCGCTCGCTGCACCGCACGGTGCGCACCGGCGGCTCGTTTGGCGCCGGGCCGATGCAGGTGCATGTCGGGCTGGGGCATGCGGCGCGCATCCGCGAGGTGCGCGTGCAATGGCCGGATGTCGCCCGCACGCGCACCGTCTATCCCAGGCTGGCGATGGACGGGTTCTACCACCTGGTGCAAGGGGCGCAGCCGGTGGCGCTGCTGCGCGAACGGGTCCCGTTCCGCACGGTGGCGGGGCCGCAGCCGACGATGACGATGCCCGGCATGTGACGGGTGGTGCGCCGGGCGACGGCGCACCACCGTACTGCGGCCGCGCTCAGGCGGCTGGCGGCGGCTCCATCCCCGCCATCACGCCGTCCAGTCCCGGCCACGACTCGGCCGCGTAGCGGTGGATCGTGCGCAGGTACCGCACCCCCTCCTCGCCATGGGCGGCCACGCAGGCCGCGGCCGCCTTTTCCACCATCGCCGCCTCGCAGTACGGCGGCTCGACGCTGTCGTCGATGCGGCCGTTCTCGTGCTTCACGCCGGCGGCATCGAGGAAGCTGGCCTGGATGGCCGGCTCGAGGTCCACGTAGAGGGTCTGCATCAGGCCCAGCTCGTCCTGGGCCGACTCGACCTTGAGGCGCACGACTTCCTTCGCGAGCCGGTCGGCGGGCCAGTTCTGGAAGCTGGCGGGGCGGAAGCCGCCACCGCGGGCGCAGAGGCGCTGGATGAAGATGGCGCGGGCATCGCGCTGCGTCTTGATCTCGTAGGTCACGAGTGCGACGCGGCGTTCCGCGGGCAGGGACCGGTAGGGTGACAGAGGTGGCATGGCACAAAAATTAACCGGCCCCGGGCGGCGGCGCGCCGGAAATGTCTCGGGCGCGGCTTCACAATGTTCAGCACGGTGGCGAACTTTGCCCGCTGATGCTGCCGGCCCGGCGCCGGCTCCCGTCCCCCGATGCCGGCGCGGGCGCGCGGCACCCCCCACGCACAGGACGCCACGATGGAGCGAAAGCGGCTGAATTTCCGGCAGCTTTTCAACATGAGTTTCGGGTTCCTCGGCATCCAGTTCGGCTGGGGACTGCAGCTCGCCAACATGTCGGCCGTCTACGAGCGGCTCGGCGCCAAGCCGGATGAAGTCCCGCTGCTCTGGCTGGCGGCCCCGATCACCGGCCTGCTCGTCCAGCCGGTGATCGGCGCGCTCAGCGACCGCACCTGGGGCAAGCTCGGGCGCCGCCGGCCGTACTTCCTGACCGGCGCCATCCTCGCCTCGATCGCGCTGTTCATCATGCCGACGTCGACGTCGCTCTGGATGGCCGCCAGCCTGCTCTGGATGCTCGACGGCTCGATCAACGTCGCGATGGAGCCGTTCCGCGCCTTCGTGGCCGACAAGCTGGCCGCCTCGCAGCGCACGGCCGGCTTCCTGATGCAGTCCCTCATGATCGGCATCGGTGCCAGCTTCGCGAATGCGATGCCGTTCGTGCTCGGCAAGCTGGGTGTGGTGGGCAACACGGCGAGTGGGATCCCGATGACGGTGAAGTACTCGTTCCAGTTCGGCGCGGTGGTGTTCCTGCTGGCCGTGCTCTGGACCGTGTTCACCACCGACGAATATCCACCCGACGACATGGCGGCGTTCGAGCGCAAGAAGAAGGAGGGTCTCGGCGCCGGCGCGGTGCTCGCGGAAGTCGTCGAGGCGGTCAAGGACATGCCGAAGACCATGCGGCAGCTCGCCGTGGTGCAGCTCTTCACCTGGCTTGGCCTGTTCTGCATGTGGCTGTTCTTCGTGCCCGCGACGGCGCGTCATGTGTTCGGCGCCACCGATCCCAAGTCGGCGCTGTATGCGCAGGGCATGGAGTGGGGCGGCTTCCTCTTCTCGTTCTACTCCATCACCTGCTTCGTGGTGGCGCTGGTGCTGGCCCGCGCGGCGGCAGCGACCAGCCGCAAGACGGTGCACGCCGGCGCGTTGCTGTGCGGCGCGGCAGGCCTGCTGTCGGTGTACGTGATCCACAACCAGTACCTGCTGATCGCGAGCATGGTCGGTGTGGGAATCGCGTGGGCGTCGATCCTGTCCATGCCCTACGCCATGCTGTCGAACGCGCTGCCTGCACATCGGATGGGTGTGTACATGGGCGTGTTCAACTTCTTCATCGTGCTGCCGGAGATCTTCGCGGCGCTCACGTTCGGGCCGATCACGCGCGCGCTGTTCGGTGCCGACAACCCGAACACGCCGTTGTACGTGGTGATGGCCGGTGGCCTGTGCATGGTCGCGGCGGCGATCGCCGTCACGTTCGTGGAGGACAACGGGCCGCGCGAAGGGGCCGTGCTGGAGACGGAAGAGACGGGAGTGGTGCCGCAGGAGATGCTCGGCACTGGCTGACGACGCGGTGGCGACTGCGAGCTGCGTCGTCGCCACTGTCAGCGTTTGGAGGACTTTCACGGTCGTCCAGCCCGCGTAGGTTGAATTCATGACAGCGTCACCCTGCACTTCGGTACGCCACCGACCTGTCGGGGTGACGCCGGGTTCAGCCTGGGTTCCCCTCCTGGCGGCGCTCCTGGTCGTGCCGGCAATGCTGCGAGGGCAGCAGGTTGGGGCTGACACCGTGCGATCCTCTCGCGACTCGATCGCGCGCCGACTCGCGGGTGTGGTCGTCACGGCACCGCGGCAGGCAGGGAGTGTGACCGGCGCCTCGCGCATCGTCATGAACGGCCTGCTCACCACCGGCGCGAAGTCCGAGGTCGTCGCCGTGCGCGGCACCAATGCGAACACCGCCGAGAAGGTCGGCCGACAGCTGTTCGCCGAGGTGCCCGGTGTCTTCGTCTACGACATGGACGGCGCGGGGAATCAGCTCAACATCTCGACGCGCGGACTCGACGCGCACCGCTCGTGGGAATTCAACGTCCGGCAGAACGGCGTCGTCACGACGTCGGATACGTATGGCTACCCGGCCAGTCACTACAGCGCACCGATGGAGGCCATCGAACGGGTGGAACTCGTGCGCGGCACCGCGGCGCTGCAGTACGGCGCACAGTTCGGCGGCGTGCTGAACTACGTCGTGCGCACTCCGGACACGACGCGTGCGGCCCTCTTCGACTCCCGCAGCAGTGCCGGGAGCCACGGGCTGCTCAGCACCTTCACTGCAGTGGGTGGAAAGGTCGGCCGCGTGACCTACTACGCGTACGGCTCGTTGCGCAACTCGGATGGCTATCGCTCCAATGGACGCTCGGAGTCCGACGCGGAGTTCCTGACGGCAGCTGCGTCGCTCACGCGCGCGTTGTCATTGCGCGCCGAGGTTGGCCGCAGCCGGTATCTGTACCAGCAGCCAGGTCCGCTCACCGACGCGATGTTCGCCGCGGATCCACGTTCGTCCACGCGATCGCGCAACTGGTACAGCCCCGACATCGTCGTGCCGTCACTGACGCTCACCTGGGTGCCACGCGCGTCCACTCGAGCCACGGTGGTCGCGTCCGGTGTGTTCGGCAGTCGCAGCAGCGTTGCCGTCGGCGGGTTTGCCAACCAGCCGGATACTGCATCAGCGGCCGGCGTGTACGCCGTGCGACAGGTGGACATCGACCGGTACGACAGCCGCACACTCGAATTGAGGCTGCTGCAGGAGTTCCGCCTGCTCTCCACGCCAGCGACCCTGGCTGGCGGCGTCGCGCTTTCCGACAACGATCTCTGGCGCCGCCAGCGAGGTGCAGGCTCGCGGGGATCGGACTATGATCTCGAGCTGGCTACGGGTGCAGTGTTTCAGCGTGACCTGCACTACCTCACCAGCAACGTCGCCGCATACTCCGAGCTGGAACTGCGATTGTCGCCGAACTTCTGCCTGATCCCGGGCATGCGGATCGAGCGCGGGACGACCCGCATGCGCGGCACGCTGGCCTACTACGATCCCGCCGACACGCCGCGCGATGTCGCCCACGACTTCCCGCTGTTCGGGCTGCGCGCCGCGTACAAGTTCCCCGGAGCGGGGGAGTGGTACACCGGCATCAGCCAGGCGTATCGCCCGATGATCCTGAAGGACCTGCTGCCGGAAACGGCGTCGGAGCGCACCGATGCACGCATCGAGGATGCGCGGGGCTGGAGTGCCGAGACGGGTGTGCGTCACACCACCCGGCGCGGTGTCTCCTACGACGTGGGCGTGTACACCATGCGCTACGCGAACCGCTTCGGCCTGATCTCGCTCCACGAATCCGATGGCACGCCCTACACCTACAAGACGAACGTCGGCACCACAGAGACCTACGGGCTCGAGGCGCGAGCCGCGCTGCCGCTGGGCACGACGCATGGCATCTCGGTGCGCGCGTTCAATGCCACGGCGCTGATGCACGCGCGGTACGTGGCTGGATCCGTCATCACGCCAACCGGCAACGTCAGCGTGAAGGGCAACGAGGTGGAGTCCGCACCGCGCGTGATCGCGCGTGGCGGCCTCACTGCCACCCATGAACGCTTCGAGCTCACGGCACAGGTGAGCCACGTGAGTCGCACCTTCGCCGACGCCCTCAACACCGTCACGCCGAGCGCCAACGGTGCCACCGGCATCGTGCCGCGCTACACACTGGTGGATGTGCAGGGTGGCCTGGCGCTCACGCGGCTGCTCCGGCTGTCGGGTGGTGTCAACAACCTCCTCGACCGGCAGTACTTCACCAAGCGGCCGCAGTTCTATCCGGGCCCGGGCGTGTGGCCGAGCGATGGTCGGAGCGTGTACCTCTCGCTCGGCCTGCGGCCTTGAGCAGTTTCATGGGTTTCGGTGCACTGGCACCGGACATCTCGCGGAGATCCTGGCTTCTCCGCGGGTTGAGATCGTCAACAGGGTTCACGCGGAAAACGCGGAAACGCGGAAAAGTTCTATCGCATGGCGACGATCGGTGACGATCGCGATGACGAATGCTGCAGGAACTGCGTGTGCGCGCGCGCAGTTCCTACAGCCGTTTCAGTTCTCGAGCAGCCGGACAGGCAGGCATCGCGGTAGGACCTTTCCGCGTTTTCCGCGTTTTCCGCGTGAACCCTGTTGGCGATGCCGCGAGTCAGACCGACCAGCAGGTCTAGAACACGCAGCTCGCCCGCGCCGGGATCGTCAGCACCGTCTCCGCACCCTCGCGGGTCGCGCCGCTGCATGTCTTGAGAACATCGGCGCCGAGCGTCTGCGCGGGAAAGCGCACCGTGGCTTGCGTGGTGCCGTTGTTGATCGCCACCACCGTGCGCCCGCGCTTGTAGACCCACGTCTGGTCACCGACCTGCAGGTTTTCCGCCATCGCCGTCCGCAGGTCCGCACGCCCGGCGCGCAGCGTCAGCAGCGTCTGGAGGTGCGACCACACACCCTGTTCCACATCGGTCCGCCCCGATGCCTCGAATGCGTTGCGCGGATCCTCGCGCCAGCCGCCGGGGAAGTCGCGGCGGTTGTCGGGATCGTTGCCGCCCGGCATCGCGATCTCGTCGCCGTAGTAGATCAGCGGCGTGCCACGGGTGGTGGCGAGGACGGTGTAGGCCAGCTTCAGCCCCGCCGTGGTTGCGCCCTGCTCGTGCATGAACCGGTGCACGTCGTGCAGGCCCAGCAGCGTGACCAGTGCGTCGGGCTTCGGATAGAGATGGTCGCGGGCGAGCATCTGGGCCAGGTCGCGCACCGAGTTGCCGCGGCCGAACACGTTGCGGATGGTGAAGTGGATCGGGAAGTCGAACAGCGCATCCACCTTGTCGTCGATGCCGTCGTACTGCGCTTTCCCGCCCTGGAAGAACGACACGAAGCTCGGGTCGCCGTCCAGCACCTCGCCCACCACCTTCAGCGTCGGGTACTCCTTCTTGATCGCGTTCATCCAGTCGCGCCAGAAGGTGCGTGGCACGTACGGCCAGGTGTCCTGCCGGATGCCGTCCATGCCGCTCATGCCCACCCACCAGAGCGTGTTCTGGATGATGTAGCGGGCCACCTCCGGGTCGTCCTGGTTGAAGTCGGGCAGGATGTCGATGAACCAGCCGTCGAGCGTGGCCTGCCGCATCGCGGGTGGCGAGTAGCGATCGTGCAGCGTCCACGTCTGCCAGGTGTTGTTCGGGTGGTGCGCCGGCGTGCCGTGGTACCAGGTCGGCGTGGGCGGATCGTTGGCCCACGGGTGGTACGGGCCGGTGTGGTTGGCCACCATGTCGAGCACGATCTTGATGCCCATGGCGTGTGCGTCGTCCACCACCGCCTTGAACAGCGCCATGTCGCCGAAATGTTCGTCCACGGCGTACATGTCGGTGGCGCCGTAGCCGTGGTAGTCGGCCATCGGCTGGCCGTCGTACACTTCCTTCCGGTTCAGCGCATTGTTGTTGTCGTAGATGGGGTTCATCCACACGGCGGTGATGCCGAGCTGCTTCAGGTACGGCAGCTTCTGGCGCAGGCCGGCCAGGTCGCCGCCGTGGTAGTAGCGCGTCTTGCTGCGATCGTGCAGGCCCGGTGCGATCGCAGGGTCGTCGTTGGTCGGGTCGCCGTTGGCGAAGCGGTCGGGCATCACCAGGTACATCACGTCATTCTGGTCGAAGCCCTGGAAGCGCCCCGCGCGCGCGAGGGCCGGCGACACCGTGAACGGTACCGGCGCCGTGCCGCCCGCCGTGCGCAGCGACAGCGGATAACTCCCCGGGCGCGCCGTCGCAGGAATCGTCACGTCCACGAAGGCGTAGGTGCCGGCAGCGTTCACGCTCACGCGGGCGCAGCGCAGCCGCGGGCAGGTGAGCTGCGCGCCCGCCAGGTGCTTGCCACGGATCAGCACGCGAACGGGATTGATCGAGTGCTGGCCCCACCAGTTCGGCGGATCCACCTTCTCGATGGTGGGCGCCTGCGCCGGCAGCGCGACCGCGGTGAGCAGGAGCAGCGAGAACGTACGTGCCACGAGGGCCATGGGTTCACCGGTCATAGATGTCCACCATCGTGCGGAGCCGCGTCGTCATCGCGGGCGTGAGCTGGTCCCAGCTGAAGCGGAAGGCCCAGTTGCCCGACGATCGGCCGGGCGTGTTCATGCGCGTCTCGCTGCCGGTTCCGATGATGTCCTGCAGCGGGATCAGCACCGTGTTGGCCACCGACGCGAGGCCGACGCGGATCAGCGTCCAGTTCATCTCGCTGCCGTCGGTGCCGAGGTAGTCGAGCGCGTACTTCTTCTCACGCGCGACCTCGTCGCTGGTGCGAGTCGAGTCGGACTGGCCGGTGGAGTTCCACCAGCCGACTGTGGTGTCGTTGTCATGGGTGCCGGTGTATGCCACGCGGCTGCGCGGGAAGTTGTGCGGCTTGAACTCGTGTGCCTGTCCGTCCCCGCCGAAGGCGAACTGCAGGATGCTCATGCCGGGGAAGCCGAACTCCTCGCGCAGCGCCTCGACGCCGGGCGTGATCAACCCCAGGTTCTCGGCCACGATCGGCAGCTTCCCGAGCGCCGCCTCGATCGCGCGGAACAGCGCCGGGCCGGGCCCCTTCACCCACTGGCCCTTCTCGGCCGTGACGGCGTTGCCGGGTACTTCCCAGTACGCCTCGAAGCCGCGGAAATGATCCAGGCGCACGCTGTCGAACATCGTGAAGGCCGCCTTCATGCGGTGGATCCACCACGCATAGCCGGTCTCCGCCATCGCCGGCCAGTTGTAGATCGGGTTGCCCCAGCACTGCCCGGTGGCCGAGAAGTAGTCGGGGGGCACGCCGGCCTGCACCAGTTGCCGGCCTTCCTCGTCGAGCATGAACAGCCCGGGATTGGCCCACACGTCGGCGCTGTCGCCCGCCACGTAGATCGGCAGGTCACCCATCAGCTCGATGCCGCGTTCCTTCGCGGCGGTCTTGAGCGCGAAGAACTGCGTGAAGAAGAAGAACTGTTCCACCTGCACGCGCGTGATCGTCGTCGCGAGTTTCTCGCGCCACATCGCCAGTGCGGCGGGATCGCGCCGCGCGGCACCGGCCTCCCAGCGTGTCCACTCCACGCCGTCGTGCGCCTCCTTCAGTGCCATGAACAGCGCGTAGTCGGGCAGCCAGTCGGCGTTGGCCGCCACGAACGCATCGTACCGCGCGTCGGTGACGTAGGCTGCCATCACCTCACGCAGGCGCGCGCGCTTGTGCGGGATGACATGCTCGAACTCCACCGTGCGGGCGGGAAAGCCCGTGGTGTCGGGACCGGCCAGGTGAATCAGCAACGGGTTGCCGGCGAACGCGGAGAAGCACTGGTAGGGCGAGTCACCGTAGCCGGTGGGCCCGACCGGCAGCATCTGCCAGATCTTCAGCCCCGCGGCGGCCATGAAGTCGAGAAAGCGGTGCGCGTCGGGCCCGAGGTCGCCGATGCCCATGGCACCGGGCAGCGAGGTGGGGTGGAGCAGGACGCCGGCGCTACGGGGGAAGGTCATCGGGGCAGGGCGGAACGGGATCGTGCAGCGGGAGGCTGCGGCGCGCGGAACAGGGAAATGGTCGCCTCTGCCCCGCCGTTCCGCTACGGTCCGGGCCGACGGGTGCCGGGGCGGCGGGAACGGGGCGACCTGTGTACACTCACGCCATGACTGACGCGAGCGAATTCGAGCTGGTCTCCGGCGACTGGGCGGCGGTGGTCTCGTCGTTCGGCGCCAGCCTGCGTGGGCTGACCTGGCGGGGCGAGCCGGTGGTGACGGGCTATCGCGGCACCGGCAACAAGCAGGGGGGGCAGGGCGACGTGCTGATCCCCTTCGCCGGCCGCGTGAAGGACGGTCGCTACCGCTGGGACGGCGTGGAGCACCAGCTGCCACTCACCGACAAGGACGGCCCGAACGCCATCCACGGCTTCGTGCGGCAGATCCCGTGGGCGGTCGAGCTGGCGGTGCCGCACGCCGTGGTCTTCTCGCTGTCGTTCGCCGGTGCGGAGGGCTACCCGTTTCCGCTGGACGTGCGGGTGGCCTACACGCTGGACGAGGCGGGACTGCATGTGGCCAGCGCCATCACCAACGCCGGGTCCGCCGACGCCCCCGTGGCCATGGGGTTCCACCCGTACTTCACCACCGGCTCCGACGTGGTGAACTCCGACACCTTCACGCTGCCCTGTGCCGAGGTGCTCGAGTTCGAGCGGCTGATCCCGACGGGCGCGGTGCACGAAGTGGCGTCGGCGGGGCTCGACTTCCGTGCCGGTCGCGTGGTCGGCGAGACGGCCTTCAACCACTGCTTCGCGTCCCCTGACCGCGACGACGACGGCCTGGTGCGCGTCCGCCTCAGCAACGGTGCACGCACGGTGGTGGTCTGGATGGATGAGGCCTTCGACTACGTGGTGGTGTACACCGGCGAGGCGCTCCCGCCGGCGCTGCGCCGCCGCAGCCTCGCCATCGAACCGATGTCCGGCACCACCGATTCACTCAACCACCAGGACTGGGGCCTGCACCGACTGCGGCCGGGCGACATGTTCGTCGGCCGCTGGGGCGTCGGGCTCGAATGATCCGGTTCCGCATGCCCCACCGTCACCCCACCCCCGTGCCGATGACCCTCCGCCGCTCCCTTGCCATCGCCGCCCTGGCCGTCGCGCCGGCGCTCGCGCAGGCGCAGGCCGCGCGCCTCCGCGTGCCGTACACCATCGACACGCTCCCCAACGGCCTGACGCTGATCGTGCACGAGGACCACTCGGTGCCGATCGTCACCACCAACGTCTGGTTCCACGTCGGCTCCGGCGACGAGAAACCCGGGCGCACCGGCTTCGCGCACCTCTTCGAGCACCTGATGTTCATGGGCTCGCAGAACGCGCCGTACCCGCAGTTCGACCGGCTCCTCGAGGCCGCGGGGGCCAACAACAACGGCTCCACCACCGAGGACCGCACCAACTACTTCGAGGAGGGGCCCAGCTCCTCGCTGCGGCTGATGCTCTGGCTGGAGGCCGATCGCATGGGCTGGCTGCTGCCGACCATGGACAAGCCCAAGGTGGACCTGCAGCGTGACGTGGTGAAGAACGAGCGGCGCCAGAGCTACGAGAACCAGCCGTACGGCCTGGTGGCCGACGTGCTGCCGCACCTGATGTACCCGCCGTCACACCCGTATTCGTGGCCCGTCATCGGCTCCATGGCCGACCTCTCGGCCGCGAGCGTGGACGACGTGAAGGACTTCTTCCGCCAGTACTACGCTCCGAACAACGCCACGCTGGTGGTGGCGGGCGACGTGCACCCCGACTCGGTGCGCGCGATCGTGCGGGAGTACTTCACCGAGATCCCGCGCGGGCCGTCGATCACGCGACCCGCGCCACCGGCGTTCACCGTGAAGGACACCGCCGTCACCCTCGAGGACCGCGTGCAGCTGCCGCGCCTCTACCTCAACTGGCACACCGCGAAGTCCACGCACGCGGACAGCCCCGCGCTGCAGCTGGCCGGCTATGTCCTTGCCGGCGCCCGCACCAGCCGCCTCACGCAGGCGCTGGTCTACAGCGGCGAGCTGGCCACGGCGGTGCAGGCCTACAACGATGCCAAGCGCCTCGACGGTGACTTCTCGATCGTCGCCACCGCGCGGCCGGGGAAGGGCCTCGACACCCTGCAGGCCGTGATCGACCGGCAGCTCGAGCGGCTGGCGGCGGAGGGGCCCACGCCGCGCGAGCTCGAGCAGGCGCGCAACGTGATCGAGGCACAGTTCCTCCGCAGCATCCAGACGGTCGGCGGCAAGGCCGACCAGCTCAACGAGTACTACTACCAGACCGGCCAGCCCGACGGCTTCCAGGACGACCTCGACAAGCTGCGCGCGGTGACGGCTGCCGACGTGCAGCGCGTGGTGCGCCTGTACCTGCAGGCACCGCGCGTGATGGTTTCGGTGGTCCCCCAGGGCAAGCAGGCGCTTGCCGCCACGCTGAAGAAGGTGACCCAGTGATGCGCCGCTTCCTGCTGCTTCCCTCCATCGCGCTCCTGGCCCCCGCGGCGCTCCGTGCGCAGGCCGCGTTCGATCGCACCAAGGTGCCCACGCTGCCGCCTGCGCCGCGGCTGGTGCTGCCGTCGGTCGCGACCTCGCGCCTGGCCAACGGTATCGGCCTGCAGGTGGTGTCGCAGCGCGAGGTGCCGCTGGTGCAGGTCACGCTCAGCATCACTGGCGGGGCCCGCCTCGATGGGGACCAGCCCGGCCTGGCGTCATTCACGGCCCGCATGCTCACCGAGAGTGCCGGCGGCAAGGACGTGAACGAGTTGCAGAACGCGATCGCCTTCCTCGGCGCGACGCTCAACTCGTCGGCGTCGTGGGATGCCTTCACGGTGTCGCTGAACGTGCCGCGGCGCTCACTCGATGCCGCACTCGCCCTGATGGCGGACGTGGTGCAGCGGCCGGCCTTCACCAGCGCCGACGTGCGCCGTCAGCGCGACCTGCGTGCCGCCGGCATCCTGCAGCGGCGTGACCAGCCCGGCGCCATCGCCACGCTGGCGTTCAACGGCATCGTGTTCCCGGCGGGCCACCCATACCACAACCCGGCCGACGGCGACTCGGCTGCCACCGCGCGCCTCGACTCGGCGCGGGTGCGGGCATTCTACCAGCGGGCCTACGTGCCCTCGCGGGCGCGGTTCATCGTGGCGGGTGACATCAGCACCGCCGAGGCCGCGACCGCGCTCGCGTCCCACTTCGGCAGCTGGTCGTCGGCGGAACGGCCCGCCCCGGTGACGGCGGTGGCGGTGCGTCCCGTCAGCAACACCGCGGGCCGGGTGTTCCTGGTGGACAAGCCCGGCGCCGCACAGTCCATCATCGTCATCGGTGCGCCGGGCGTCTCACGCCTCAGTCCCGACTACCCGGCACTGGTCGTGATGAACACGCTGCTCGGTGCCAGCTTCTCGTCGCGGCTGAACACCAACCTGCGCGAGACGAAGGGGTACACGTACGGCATCGGCTCGGGCTTCGGCTGGCAGCCGCTGCCGGGCGCCTTTCGCATCAGCAGCGGGGTGCGCACCGACGTGACCGACTCCAGCCTGGTGGAGGTGTTCCGGGAACTGCGCGCGATCCGTGACGCGCCGGTGGATGCCGGCGAGCTGGCGCGTGGCAAGGCCTACGTGGCGCTTGGCATTCCCGGCAGCTTCGAGACGAACGGCGAGATCGCCGGCCAGCTCGCGGAGTTGAACCAGTTCGGGCTGCCGCTGTCGTCGGTGAGTGCGTTCATCGCACGGGTGAATGCCGTGACCGCCGCCGACGTGCAGCGGGTGGCGCGGCGGTACCTGCCGGTGGATCGCGCGACCATCGTGGTGGTGGGCGACCTGGCGAAGGTGCGCGCCGGTGTCGAGGCGCTGAAGCTCGGTCCCGTGACGCAGCTCGAGGTCACGTCGGTCGCGAAGTAGCGCCGGGCGGCACGGCGCGGCACCACGCGACGGCGGACCGCTCGAGACCGAGCGGGCCGCCTGTCGTTCCTGCCACGGTGATCGCGGCGCCTCAGCGCTTCTCCGCCGCCGCCCCGGCCTTCGCCAGCCCGAGGAAGATCAGCCCCGTCACCAGCATCACGATGCCCCAGATCAGGTTGATGTTCATGCCACCGGACTTCACGTACATCTCGGTGTTGCTGCCCGTCAGCAGGCCGTAGCCGGCCAGCATCACGCCCAGCACCGAGAACAACCCGCCGATCGGGAGGCGCAGGTCGAGCGAGCCTTCTGCACTCATGTGAGTTCCGCGGTCAGAGGAAGAGGATGTTGAGCAGCGCCGTCATGCCCAGCACGGCGAGCGCGAACGGCAGCGGGCGCTTGAGGAACGGGATCCCCGTGTCCACCGGCTTCTCCGTCAGCGAGTAGACCAGCCCCTTGAGCTCCGAGTCCGGCCGTGCGGTGGTGGCCAGGCTGATCACGATGCTCACGATCACGCAGGTCATGAACGCCACGATCGCCGTCCAGAAGGTCTGCGCCATCTCGCTCGGGTAGGTGTGCAGCAGCCCGAAGAACCCGCCCTTGATGCCGGGCACCGAGCCGCGCGGGAGGGTGAGCCCGTGGTGCAGCAGCGCGCCCATCATGCCTGACGCCAGGCCCCAGAAGGCGCCGTGGCCGGTGGCCCGCTTCCAGAACATGCCCAGCGCGAACGTCGCGAACAGCGGCGCGTTCACGAACGCGAACACGAGCTGGAGGATCTCCATGATGTTGTTGAACGCGCCGGCCACGTACGCCGCCGCGATCGACAGCAGGATGCCACCCACCGTCGCCGCCCGCCCCATCCACAGGTAGTGCTCGTCGGAGGCGTTCTTCCTGATGTGGCTCTGGTAGATGTCGTACGTCCACACGGTGTTGAACGCCGTCACGTTGCCGGCCATGCCCGACATGAAGCTCGCCAAGAGCGCCGTCAGCCCCAGGCCGAGCATGCCCTCGGGGAAGAGCTTGATCAGCAGCATCGGTGTGGCGAGGTCGAAGTCCATCACCACCTTGCCGGCCGAGTCGAGCAGCGGCTGGCCGTCGGCCGCCAGCTTGGCCGGGATGATGCCGCCCGCCGCGCCGGTGAGCGCCAGCGCGATCATGCCCGGCAGGATCACCAGGAACGGGAAGAACATCTTCGGCACCGCGGCGATCAGCGGCGTCCGGCGGGCCGCGATCATGCTGTCGGCCGCCATCGCGCGCTGCACCACCAGGAAGTCGGTGCACCAGTAGCCGAAGCTGAGCACGAAGCCCAGCCCCATCACGAGCCCGAACCACTCCACCCCCAGCGGGTTGGTGCTCGCACTCGTCATCCCCTGCCACGCATGCGTCAGCGCGCCCGGGTTCTGCCCCCGCGTCACTGCCGCCTCGGTCAGGCGCGCCGTCAGCCCGCCCCAGCCGCCCACCTGCTTCAGGCCCAGGAACACCAGCGGCGCGAAGCCGAAGGCGATCATGAAGAACTGCAGCACCTCGTTGTAGATCGCGCTGGTCAGGCCACCCGCGAACACGTAGGCCAGCACGATCACCGCCGACACCAGCACGCTCACGTCGAAGCTCCACCCCAGCAGCAGGTTGAAGAGCTTGCCCATCGCGTACATGCTGATCCCCGACGAGAAGATCGTCATCGCCGCGAAGCTGAGCGCGTTCAGCGTGCGCGTCTTCTCGTCGAAACGGAGCTTGAGGTACTCCGGCACGCTGCGGGCACGGGAGCCGTAGTAGAACGGCATCATGAACAGCGCCACGAACACCATCGCCGGGATCGCCCCGATCCAGTAGAAGTGGGCGGTGGCGATGCCGTACTTGGCGCCCGAGGCGCCCATCCCGATCACTTCCTGCGCCCCGAGGTTGGCCGAGAGGAAGGCCAGGCCGGTGACCCAGGGCGGCAGCGACCGCCCGGACTGGAAGAAGTCGGAGCTGGTCTTCGTGCTCCGGCGCAGGGCGAACCCGATGCCGAGGACGAAGACGAAGTACATGGCCATCACGGCGTAGTCGATCGCCGTCAGATGGGTGACCGGAACGAGATCCACTGGGGCTCCACGAAGCGCCGGCAACCGGCGGAGGGGGCAGGGGGAGGCGGGGATGGTGCCACCGGCCGCGGCGGCACCAGACGCGCTCATCCTATCCACCGTACCCCGACTTCGCAGGTTCCCCGGGTGCCGGGTGTCACCTGACAGGTCGGCTCCCCGCCGGTGCGGTGGTCCACCCCCGGCGCGCACCCGCCCCGCCCGGTGCCAGAATCGTGGTCCCCCGTGAAGATTACGCGCGTTCGCGGCGCCCCACGCGGCGCACACGGCACGAGCGGCCCTCACCACGCCCCCATGGACCCGAAAGCTGTCACCCGCCGCGACTTCGTCGCCGGCAGCGCCACCCTCGCGCTCGGCGCCCTCGTCGCGCCCCCCATGATCGTCCCGCGCCACGTGCTCGGCCGGGGCTTCCAGGCCCCCAGCGACACCCTCAACATCGCCTACGTCGGGGCCGGCGGGATGGGGATGTCGAACTGGGCCCAGATGCTGACCCAGAACACCGTCGCCGTCTGCGACGTGGACTTCGCCTACGTCGAGAAGTCGCTCGCCAGCCGCAACCGCCAGCCCGGCACCTTCACGCCCCCCGCCAACCTGAGCCCGGCCGACGCACAGGCCTGGCTGGCCCGCCGCACCGCCAACGCGCAGGCGGCCTACGCCACCGGCCAGAAGCTCCAGGAGCACTACACCCGCGCGGCCAAGTACGCCGACTACCGCGAGATGCTCGACAAGCAGAAGGACATCGATGCCGTGGTGGTGGGCACGCCCGACCACATGCACGCGATGATCACGCTGCGCGCGATGCAGGCCCGGAAGCACGTCTACGTCCAGAAGCCACTCACCTACTCCGTGCTGGAGGCTCGCGCGCTCGGCAAGGCCGCCCGCGAGATCAAGGTCGTGACGCAGATGGGCAACCAGGGCCATTCCTCCGACGGCACGCGCAAGATCAAGGAAGTGGCGGCGAGCGGGATCCTCGGCCCCATCAGCGAAGTGCACGTCTGGACCGACCGGCCACACGGCTGGTGGCCCCAGGGTGTCGGGCGCCCGAACCCGGCGGTCGCCCCCTCGGTGCCGGATCGCCTCAGCTGGGACCTGTTCCTCGGTGCCGTCCCGGCCGTGCAGTACGACCCGTCGTACCATCCGTTCT
This sequence comes from Gemmatimonadaceae bacterium, assembly GCA_020851035.1. Classification (NCBI taxonomy): domain Bacteria; kingdom Pseudomonadati; phylum Gemmatimonadota; class Gemmatimonadia; order Gemmatimonadales; family Gemmatimonadaceae; species Gemmatimonadaceae bacterium. The sequence continues at coordinate 85,887 of JADZDM010000003.1, forward strand.
CCTGGCGCGGCTGGGTGGACTTCGGCGTCAGCGCGCTCGGTGACATGGGCGCCCACCTGATCGACCAGCCGTTCTGGGCGCTCGACCTCGGCATGCCGACGAGCATCACCGCATCGTCGTCGCCGTGGGGCGGTGACGCGAAGAAGCCGGCGTCGTACCCGGTCTCGATGATGGCGCAGTACGAGTTCGCCGCGAAGGGCGCGCGCGGCCCGGTGAAGCTGCACTGGTACGACGGTGGCCTGCTGCCGCCGCGGCCCATGCACCTCCCCGACGACGTGAACCTCAACGGTGACGGCGGCGGCATCTTCATCGGCACCAGGGGCATCATGGTCTACGACACCTACGGGGCGAACCCGCGCGTCTACCCGGCCGCGACGGCCGCGGCCGCCGAGGCGGTGCCGAAGACCCTCGCGCGCATCACCACCTCGCACGAGCAGAACTGGTTCGACGCCTGCAAGGGTGTCGGGACCGCCACGTCGCCGTTCGAGTATGCGGCACCGCTGACCGAGGTGATGCTGCTCGGCCTGGTGGCCCTGAAGGCGGGCCAGGGCAAGAAGATCTACTATGACGGCGACGCGATGCGCGTGACCAACATGCCCGAGGCCAACGCCTTCCTCACGCGCGAGTATCGTGCGGGATGGAGCCTCTGAGCAGGCGGCTGGGAGTCGGCTTCGTCGGCGCGGGATTCAACACGCGGTTCCACGTGCAGGCGTTCCGCGCGGTGCGGGACGCCGACGTGCTCGGCGTGTGGAGCCCGCGCCGCGAGAGTGCCGAGAGTGTGGCAGCGCTCGCGCGTGAGCTCGATGTGGGCGCCTGCAAGGCGTACGCGTCGATCACGGCGATGGTCGCCGACCCGGCCATCGAGGCGATCTGGCTGAGCGGGCCGAACCAGGCTCGCATCGAGAACATCGAGGAGATCGTCGAGGCGATCCGCAGCGGGAAGGGCACGCTGCGTGGCCTCGCCTGCGAGAAGCCGCTGGCGCGCAACGTCGCCGAGGCGAAGCGCGTGTGCGAGCTTGTCGAGAGCGTGGGGCTGAAGACGGGCTACCTCGAGAACCAGCTGTTCGGCCCGCACGTCGAGACGGGGCACAAGCTGCTGTGGGCGCGCGGCGCGGCCACCACCGGGCGCCCGTACCTCGCGCGTGCCGCCGAGGAGCACAGCGGGCCGCACACGCCGTGGTTCTGGACCGGCGCACTGCAGGGCGGTGGCACGCTCACCGACATGATGTGCCACTCCGGCCTGCTGATCCGGCACCTGCTGACGAAGCCGGGCGCCCCGCTCTCGTCGGTGAAGCCGGTGAAGGTCACCGCGCACATCGCGAGCCTGAAGTGGTCGCGCCCGCACTATGCCGAGATCCTGCGGAAGAACGGCGTGACGGTGGACTACACGAAGACGCCGTCGGAGGACTTCGCGAGCATGCACGTGGAGTTCCAGACCGATGACGGCCACACCGTGCTCGGCGAGGCCACCACGTCGTGGAGTTACGTCGGGCCCGGGTTGCGCCTCAGCGCCGAGCTGCTCGGCCCGGAGTACTCGATGCAGTGGAACTCGCTCAACTCGGGGCTCAACCTGTTCTTCAGCCGCGAGGTGAAGGGCGCCGCCGGTGAGGACCTGGTGGAGAAGCAGCAGGCGGAGACGGGCGTGATGCCGGTGGTGCCCGCCGAGCAGCTCGTGTACGGTTACGAGGGCGAGGACCGGCACTTCGCCCGCGTGTTTCTCGGGCTCGAGGAACCGAAGCTCACCTTCAACGACGGACTGGAAGTGGTGAAGCTCCTGATGACGGCGTACCAGAGCGCGGAGCAGGGGCGCACCATCGACTACCCCGGCGAGAACCTCGACACGTTCACGTCGGCGGTGTCGCGCTACGAGTGGCAGCGATGAGCGCACGCAGGGCAGGGTTGGCGGTGCTCGCCGTGGCGGCACTGGCGGCCTGCGCGGGTGGCAAACCGGCTGCGGCCGACTCGTCCGCGCCGGCTGCCGTCGCCGCGACCGGCATTTCGGTCGACACCGCAGGCTGGGTTCCACTGTTCGACGCCACGCTGTCGCGCTGGCGCGGGTGGAAGAGCGACAGCCTGGTCTCGCGCGGCTGGGTCATCACCGACAGCATGATCTCGAAGGACAGCGTGGTGAGCGACCTCACCACCCGCACGAACTACGGCAACTTCGAGCTCGAGTTCGAGTGGAAGGTGGGAGCCATGGGCAACGCCGGTGTCTTCTACAAGGTGACCGACGAGTACGACAAGCCCTACTGGAGCGGCCCGGAGTACCAGCTGCGCGACGAGGCGATGGATCCCGAGGCCAAGAACCTCAAGCTCTCGTCGGCCAGTGTGTACGGCCTCTACGCGCCCCCCGCCGGCCTGACCAAGCCGCTCGGCGAGTGGAACACCGCGCGCATCGTGGTGAAGGGTGACAGTGTCACACACTGGCTCAACGGACAGCAGGCGGTGGCCTATGCGCTCGGCAGCCCCGACTTCACCACGCTGGTGAAGGCGGCCAAGTTCGGCGAGTACCCGAACTTCGGCCGCGCCGCCAAGGGCATGATCGCGATCCAGGGCGACCACAACGGTTCACTCGGCCTC